>JBFGJL010000195.1:0-4296 GCA_041577235.1 Acidimicrobiia bacterium
CGATGGACCAGGTTCTCACCATCAAGTCCAGGGCCCCGCAGCGGGCGGTCCTGCTCACCGACGCCGCCGCCGACAAGGTGCGTGAGCTCATCGCCGCCGAGGGTGACGAGACCCTGGCGCTGCGGATGGCGGTGCGCCCTGGCGGCTGCTCCGGCTTCTCCTACGAGATGTACTTCGACTCCGAGATCGACGAGTCCGACGTCGTGGAGGATTTCGACGGGGTGAGAGTGGTGGTCGACAGTCAGAGCTTGGGCCACGTCAAGGGCTCGACTCTCGACTACAAGGACGGCCTGATGGGGGCCGGGTTCGCCATCGAGAACCCCAACGTCACCAGGAGCTGTGGCTGCGGCAACAGCTTCAGCTGAACCGACCAGCCGAATCTCGCGTCCCGGTTGTGCCCCGGTAGCCTGGAGCGCAACCCAGGAGGCGCATTCGATGCCCAAGCAGGTGCCCGCCACTCCCTCGGCGCCGACCGCGATCGGTCCCTACTCGCCGGCGACGGAAGCGAACGGGTTCGTGTTCGTGTCCGGGCAGGTGGGGGTCGACCCGGCCACCGGCGACACCGCCCCCGAGGCGGGAGACCAGACGAGACAGATCATGGACAACATCGGGGCCATCCTGGGCGACGTCGGATTGGCCTACTCCGACGTCGTCAAGGCCACCATCTTCCTGACCGACATGGCCGATTTCCCGGTGGTCAACGAGGCCTACGGGTCCTACTTCCCCGACGACCCCCCGGCCCGCTCCACCGTCCAGGTGGCGGCGCTGCCCCGTCCTCAGTTCAACGTCGAGATCGAAGTCATCGCCGCCCGCTGAGGGCGGTCGTCCAAGCTGGAGGAGACGCATGACCAGAGACGAGATCTTCGGGGCCCTTGGCCTCTCCGATCCCATCAGCGGCGTGTACGGGGGGGAGTGGCTCGACGCCTCCGGTCCCGAGCTCGAGGTGCTCGACCCGACCCGCAACGAGCGAATCGCCACCGTGATCCAGGCCGGGGACGACGACTACGAACGGGTGGTGGCCAGCTCGACCGAGACCTTCGATCGCTGGAGGATGCTGCCGGCTCCCAAACGGGGCGAATATGTCCGCCGCCTGGGCGACGCCCTGCGCGACTTCAGGGCCCCCCTGGGGGCCCTGGTCAGCCTGGAGATGGGCAAGATCCTGCCGGAGGGAGAGGGCGAGGTACAGGAGATGATCGACATCTGCGACTTCGCGGTCGGTCTCTCCCGCCAGCTCTACGGGCTGACGATGGCCTCGGAGCGTCCCCGGCACCGCATGTACGAGCAGTGGCACCCGCTGGGGCCGGTGGGGGTGATCACCGCCTTCAACTTCCCGGTGGCCGTCTGGTCGTGGAACGCGGCCATCGCCGCCGTCTGCGGCGACACCCTCGTCTGGAAACCGTCGTCACAGGTGCCACTCACCGCTATCGCCGTCACCCGCATCGCCCACGAGGTCATGGCCGGATCCGGGTTCGAGGGTGTGTTCAACCTGATGGTGGGGAGGGGTTCGACGGTGGGGGACCGGCTGATCGGCGACCGTCGCATCCCGCTGATCTCCGCCACCGGTTCTTGCGACATGGGAGTGAAGGTGGGGACGGCGGTGGCCGGGCGCATGGGTCGAACCATCCTCGAGTTGGGAGGCAACAACGCCATCATCGTCATGGACGATGCCGATCTCGACCTGGCGGTGCGGGCGTCGCTGTTCGCGGCAGTGGGCACCGCCGGGCAGCGGTGCACGTCGCTTCGCCGTCTCATCGTCCACCGGGCGGTGGCCGAGGAGATCTCCGACCGGCTGATCGACGCCTACGCCCAGGTCACCATTGGTGACCCCCTGCAGGAGGGCACGCTGATGGGGCCGCTGGTGACTGCGGGAGCGGTCGACCAGATGATGGCCGCGCTCGAGATCGCCAAGGTGCAAGGCGGGAAGGTGCTCTACGGAGGTAACCGGCTGGACTGCCCGGGCAACTTCGTCGAGCCGGCCCTCGTCAGGATCGGCAAGGACGCCCCCATCGTCCAGGAAGAGACCTTCGCCCCCATCCTGTACATCATCGAGGTGGGCGACTTGGAAGAGGCCATCGCCGTCCAGAACGGGGTCCGCCAGGGGCTGTCCTCGGCCATCTTCACGGAGTCGATGCGCAACGCCGAGCGCTTCCTGTCCCACCTCGGGTCGGACTGTGGCATCGCCAACGTCAACATCGGCACCTCCGGCGCCGAGATCGGCGGCGCCTTCGGGGGCGAGAAGGAGACCGGCGGCGGCCGGGAGGCAGGATCGGACGCCTGGAAGGCCTACATGAGGCGGCAGACCACCACCATCAACTGGGGAGACGACCTGCCTCTCGCCCAGGGCATCGAGTTCGGCTGAGCCGGGGCGGGGAGGCGGCCCAGAAGCTCCGGTGCTTGGCGGGGCCGGGCCGCTCCGACACAATCGCCCCGTGACCGACCCGGTGACGGACATCGAGCGCTGGTTTCGCCGGCGGGGGGTGCCCCATTTCATCGAGGGGTACAGCGCCGCTCGGGACGTGTTCACCCGGACCCTTCCGGTGCTGTCCCTCATCTTCCTGGTCGAAGTGCTGGGAGCGCTGGCGGGGGACTGGCCCTGGTGGGCCAACGCCCTGGCGCTGGTTGGGGGGTTCGCGATCTTGCTGGGGACCTGGGCGCTGGTGAACCTGGCCCGCGGTCGCCCCGCCTGGTCCCGCCCGCGCCGGGTGGGCGGGGTGGAGCTGGCGGTGTTCGTGCTGGCTCCCGCCTTGCTCCCGCTCGTCTTCGGTGGTCAGGTGGTGGCGGCGCTGCTCACCGCCCTCGCCAACCTGGCGATTCTGGCCGTGGTGTATCTGGTGACCAGCTACGCCATCTTTCCGATGGGAAGATGGGCGGCGGGGAGGATCGTCCGCCAGCTCGGATCCACCGTGGGCCTGTTCGCGCGGGCCTTGCCGCTGCTGTTGCTGTTCGTGACCTTTCTCTTCATCAATGCCGAGGTCTGGCAGGTGGCCGCCCAGTTGGAGGGCGCCTTCTTCGTGGCCACCTTGCTGTTGTTCGTCGCGTTCGGGGTGGTGTTCGTGGTGGCTCGGCTCCGCCAGGAGATCGGAGCCCTGGCCGCCTTCCCCAGTTGGGAGGTGGTGCAATCGCTGGTGGAGGCCACCCCGGCCCGAGATCTGGCCGGGCCGCCGCCGCCACCGGAGGAGCTCGGCGACCTCACCGTGCGCCAGTGGGCCAACGCCGGTCTGGTCGTCCTCTTCTCCCAGCTCCTGCAGGTGACGGTGGTGGCGGTACTGGTCGGGGCCTTCTTCGTCGCCCTCGGCCTGACGGCGGTGGCGCCACCGGTGGTGGAGAGCTGGACCGGCACCCCGCCGCAGGTGCTGGTGGCGGTCTCCCTGTTCGGGCGGGAGGTGCCGCTCACCGAGGAGCTGCTGCGGGTTGCCTCGCTCTTGGCGGCGTTCTCCGGCCTCTACTTCACGGTGGTGGGAGTGACCGATCCCACCTACCGGGAGGACTTCTTCGAGGACGCGGTGGCCGATCTTCGGCAGGCCTTCGCGGTGCGAGTGGTGTACCGGGCGGCGTTGCTCGGACGGCCGAGGTAACCGAGGTGGATCGGCACGCCTGGGACGATCGCTACCGGCAGAAGCCGTGGATGTGGTCGGCCGAGCCGAACCGCTTCCTGGTGGAGGAAGTCGGCCATCTGGCTCCCGGACGCGCCCTCGATCTGGCCTGCGGGGAGGGACGCAACGCGGTATGGCTGGCCCGGCAGGGGTGGCAGGTGGTGGCAGTCGATTTCTCGGAGGTGGCGATCGAGCGGGGGCGGGAGCTGGCCGCTCGGCACGACGTCGAGGTCACCTTCCTCCTGGCCGATGTGGCCGACTACCGGCCTGATCCGGCTGCCTTCGATCTGGTGGTGATCCTCTACCTGCAGCTCCCGCGGGACTCGTTGCACTCGATCCACCGGGCGGCGGCCGCAGCGCTGGCGCCGGGCGGCCGGCTGCTGGTGGTCGGACACGACGTCGCCAATCTCTCCGAGGGTTGGGGAGGCCCGCAGGACCCGGCGGTCCTCCTCACGGTCGAGCAGGTGGTGGAAGACCTGGCCGGGCTGGAGATCGAACGGGCGGAGCAGGTGCGCCGTCCGGTCGAGACCCCCGACGGGTCGGCGACGGCGGTCGACACCCTGGTACGAGGGCGACGGCAACCTCACCGGCGGCGTCAGCCGAAGCGATAACCCACCGAGCGGACGGTGGTGATCCACGACGCCCGCTCCTCGCCGAGCTTGGCGCGGAGACGCCGGACGTGGACGTCCACCGTGCGGGCGCC
>JBFGJL010000196.1:0-4294 GCA_041577235.1 Acidimicrobiia bacterium
GCCGACGCCGCCGAGGCGGTACTGGGGTCCCGGCCGGAGCTGGTGGGAGTCCCCTACGGGGCCGACATGCGGCTGCTGATCCACCACGCCGACACCCCCACCGTGATGTTCGGGCCGGGTACCGCCCGGTTGGCGCACGCCGCCGACGAGTTCGTGCCGCTGGGGGAAGTGGTCGACTGCGCCCGGGTGCTGGCGGTGTGGGCCCTTCGTCAGCTGGCATGACAGACCGGCGCCGGCGCTAGCCTCCCCGACCATGCCGGTGCTCGTCGACGGGGATCCGGTCGATCCCGCCCACGCCCGCCTGTCCGTGTTCGACCACGCCCTGCTCCGGGGCGATGGCTGCTTCGAGGTCATGCGCTCCTACCGGGGCGTCGCCTTTCAAGTCGGCGCCCACCTCGCCCGCCTGGTGAAGAGCGCGGCTGCGCTCGAGCTGGCGCTGCCCGAGCCGGACGTGCTGCTCGGCTGGGTCAGACGAGTTGCCGCCGACGGCGGCGACGGGCTGGTGCGGGTGGTGGTGACTCGGGGCGGTGACGATCCGCAGGTCGCGACGCCGCCCCGGGTCGTGGTGATGTGGCAGCCGCTTCCGGTTCTCCCTGCCGTCTTCCGGCTGAAGATGGTGGAAGCCCCCTGGCATCCAGCCGGTGCTCCTTGGGAGCTGGCCGGTGCCAAGACCCTCTCCTATGCCCCCAACCTGGCCGCCGGCCGGCTCGCCCGCCGGGCGGGATTCGACGACGCCATCCTGGTGGGTCGGGGCGGCGTCGTCTTGGAGGGACCCACCTTCTCGCTGATGTGGGCAGCCGGCGGTCGGCTCCATACGCCCTCGCTCGAGTTGGGGATCCTGGCATCGATCACCCGGGCGGTGGTGATGGAGGAGGCGGGCGCCCTGGGGCTGGAAGTGGTGGAGGGCCGCTTCCCGACCAGCGCCATGATCGGGGCGGAGGAGGTGATGGTCTTGTCGACCGTGCGGGAGGTGCGGCCGGTGGTGGCGGTGGACGATACCGCCTTTCCTCCCGGGCCGGTGACGGCGCTCCTGGCCAAGGCCTTCGCCGGCCGGGTGGCCGGCGGCGTCACTTCCTGAGGAGACGGGCCTAACCGCCTGGATCTGTCAACATGACGGGAACCACACCCTCCCAAGGTGTCGTTTCTCTAGTTCCACACGAGGAGTGCCCAATGTTTCGACGTCTGGTCCCTGTCGTGGCGCTGCTGCTGGCGGCCGCCGCCTGCACATCCGATCCCGAAGAGGCGGGCACCACCACTCTGTTGACGCTACCGGATACCGGCGCGGCGACCACTACCACCCCACCGTCGACGGTCCCCGATGCGACCTCTGGTACCACCGCTCCTCCGGAACCGGTCTCGATCGATTATCAGGTCCGGCACAAGAGCCCGGCCGAGGGGGGCGACCGGCTCGTGGTCCTGATCGACCCCGGGACGTACAGCGATATCGACCTCGAGAACCTCATCATCGACATCATGGAAGAGAACCCCGATGCTCTCGACGTCGATGTGATCGACTCGGTCGACGTGCTCGACGCGGTGGTTGCCGACCCGGACGGTCTGACCGAGCAGGATGCCATCCACTATCTGGTCCGGCTGGTGGGCGGCAGGACGATCCAGTTCCTCGGGCCCTACGAAGAGTTCGGACAGGTGGCCGTCGGCTCCTGACCGGCCTCAATTCCGAGTGCCTCTCCGCCGATAAACGTCGTGAGCGAGGAGCTGAGATGGAACCGCGCGTGCTCGTGATCGACGCCGACCCGGCTGCCCGGGCCGCCGCCGTCAGCGTGCTGGCCGGGGCGGGGATCAACGTGGTGGCCAACGCCGCCTCGGGCGAAGAGGCGATGCGGCTGGTGGCTCTGACCGCTCCCAACGTGGTGATGGTGGACGTCGGCCTGCACGGCATGAGCGCTCGAGATCTGGTGCGGCGGCTCCGTGAGCAGTCGGGACACCGGCTGGAGGTGATCGCCACGGCCGCTTTCGCCGGTGCAGCCCGATTGGGGGAGCTGGTGGGGGCGGGAACCAGCGCCTACATCGTGAATGGAAAGTCGAACGACCTGGTGGCGGCGGTGCGGGCGGTGGCGGCCGGCTCCGGCTTGCTGTCCGCCGAGGCCAGCCGACCGGTGCTGGAAGAGGTTCAGCGGCTCTACGACCGGGAGCGGGCGCGCAACGAGGAGCTGGAGGTGATGGTCACCCAGCTGCAGGCCCTCTCGGTCACCGATTGGCTGACCGGCCTCAAGAACCACGGCTACTTCTTCGACCGGCTCACCGCCGAAATGGAGCGAGCCCGCCGCTATGACCGTCCGCTGGCGGTGTTGCTGGGAGATCTCGACGACTTCAAGGCGGTCAACGACGCCTATGGGCATGGCGCCGGCGACGCGGTGCTGAAGACCATCGGCGAGGTCTTGCGCAACCAGGTGCGGGAAGTCGATATCGCCTGCCGGGTCGGAGGTGAGGAGTTCGGCCTCCTGATGCCCGAGACCGACGTCGACGGGGCGGTGCAGGTGGCCGAGCGCGTGCGGATGGCGGTGGGCAGACATCGCATGCCGGGAGTGGGTTCCGTTTACATCAGTTTGGGGGTGGCGGTCTTTCCCTTTCACGCCCAGGACCGCAACGGGCTGATGGAGGCGGCCGACCGTGCCCTGTACCAGGCGAAGCGCGAGGGCAAGAACCGAGTGCGGGTGGCGGGCGGAACCGTCGTTCCCTCCCCGACCGGACGGAACCGGGTCAGCGGGGGCCCCTTCGTGGGGGCGCTGCTGTCGGCGCTTCGTATGCGATCCCCGTCGTTGGCCGACCACTCCCTCCGCGTCTCGGAGCTGGCCACCGCCATCGGGATGAAGCTCAACCTGACCGTTGCCGAGGTGGAGCGGCTGCGGTTGGCCGGACTGCTGCACGATGTGGGCATGCTGGCGGTACCCGACCGGATTCTGCTCCGCAAGGGTCCGCTGAGCGAGGAGGACTGGGCGGTCATCCGCCGCCACCCCCAAGACGGCTTCGAGCTGGTGGCCGAGGCCGTACACGAGGACGTCGCCCGGGCGGTGCTCACCCACCACGAAGCGTTCGATGGCACCGGGTATCCCGCCCGTCTCCGCGGGGTCGACATTCCGCTGGGAGGGAGGGTGGTACTCGTAGCCGACGCCTACGACGCCATGCTGATGGACCGGCCCCACCGCCAGGCACTGACCCAGGCCGAGACGCTCGACGAGCTCCGCACCAACGCCGGCCAGCAGTTCGACCCTGAGGTGGTCGATGCCTGTGTCCGCGCGTTGGGGCTGGGCACCTCCGAGGCGGCGCCGGTGATTCCCCTGCGGAGGGCAGCCGGCGGCTGATCCGCCGGCAACCCGGCCCGATCGGGCGACGACGACCGCACCCGCGGCTGGGCGTAAACCTCCCCGCTCCCGCTCCGGCCACGCCTAGGGTGGCCCGACATGGGGAGCGACCCGCCCGCTGTGATCCCCGGCGACCCATCCGACCCGGGTCTCACCTACGCCGACTCCGACCTCGTCCACCGGCTCCTTCCCTACCCGGCGCTGGTGGAGGCGCTGGCAGCCGGCCATCGCCGGCCCGAGGCGGAGGTGCGAAGGGTGGTGTTCTCGCCGCCCGGATCCGACCAGGTCTTCCTCGCGCTCCCCGCCTGGCAGCCGGACGAGTCGATCGGGGTGAAGCTGGTCACCGTCTTTCCCGGGAACCTCGATCGGGGTCTCCCCTCGGTCCAAGCGGTCTACGTCCTGTTCGACGGGGCCGACGGGCGTCCCCGGGCGATCCTGGATGGAACCGCTCTCACCTACCGCAAGACCGCGGCGGACTCGGCTCTCGGGTCGCGTTTCCTCTCTCGCCCCGACGCCTCCACCCTGCTCATGGTGGGGTCAGGTGGTCTCGCCCCCCACCTGATCGCCGCCCACCGGGCGGTGCGCCCCGGGATCGAGAGGGTCTTGGTCTGGAACCGCACCACCGACCGGGCCGAACAGCTCGCAGCCGGTATCACGGGGGCGGTGGTGGAGGTGGTGGATGACCTTCCGCAAGCGGTGGCGAGGGCCGATGTGATCAGTACCGCCACCATGGCGCCGCAGCCGCTCGTGCGAGGGGGCTGGCTCCGGGCCGGCACCCACCTCGACCTGGTGGGAGCGTTCCGTCCGGACACGAGAGAAGTCGACGACGAGGTGGTGCGGCGGGCGAGCATCTACGTCGATTCCCGGCTGGCGGCGTTGGAGGAGTGCGGTGACCTGGTCATTCCCCTCCGGTCCGGGGTGATCACGTTGGAGGACATCCGGGGAGATCTGTTCGGGCTGTGTCGGGGGGA
>JBFGJL010000197.1:0-4291 GCA_041577235.1 Acidimicrobiia bacterium
AGCTGCTGAGCGTGTTCGAGGAGATGACCGTCCTCGAGCTGAAGGACTTCCTGGACGCGGTCGAGGAGCGGTTCGACGTCACCGCCGCCGCCCCGGTGGCGATGGCCGCCATGCCCGCCGCCGGAGCAGAGACGGCGGCAGCGGTCGAGGAGAAGGACGAGTTCGACGTCGTGCTGGTCGCCGCCGGCGACAAGAAGATCCAGGTCATCAAGGAGGTTCGGGCCTTGACCAACCTGGGGCTGAAGGAGGCCAAGGATCTGGTCGACAACGCTCCCAAGCCCGTGCTGGAGAGCGTCGACAAGGACGCGGCCGACAAGGCCAAGGACGTGCTGGAGGCGGCGGGAGCAACCGTCGAGCTCAAGTAGGGTCGGCTCCGGCCCCCCTCACAGCCAGCTGGCCAGCCGGGCGTTCTCTCGTGCCCGGAAGGCCCGGGTCACCCTCAGCATCTCGAGCCGCTGCTGGAGCTGGCGCTCGGCGTAGGGCAGCTGGTGATCGGCGAAGAACGCCTCTACCTGGTCGGCGACGTCCAGTAGGGTCCAGAGGTTGGCCACCAGGCTGCGGCGGGTGGCGGGAGGGAAGGTGTCCAGGATCCGCTGCCAGTTGGCGGTCATGAGCTGCCAGGCCCGCCCACCGGTGCGCCGGTTGGCCAGCAGGCGGCCGATCGTGTCCGGGCCGTCCTGGGGGCGGACGGTCCCATCGAACAGGGCGGCGAAGGTCCGCTCGGTGAGCTCCGGGTCGGGGAACTCGGCCAGCGCGGCCAGGAAGCGGCGCTCCTCCTGGGGAGAGGGGGCGTGCCGGTAGGCGTGCAGGGTCTGCTCGTACTCGGTGACGGAGCCGTGGTACGAGACGATGCGCACCACCGCTCTGGCGATGTCCGCCTGGACGGTCGGCGACCCCTCCAGCACCGACTCCCAGCGGCTGCGGGCGGAGGAGATGGAGGCCGGGTCCTCGCCGGTCGAGCCCCGGAGGGTCAGGATCATGCCCCGGACCCGGGCCGTCAGCTCGTCCTCCCCGTCGGCGGGCTCCCACCCCAGCGCGGCGGTGATCGGGTCGAGAAGGCGACGGATGCGTTCTTCCAGCCGCCGGCGGGCCTCACCGTCCACGAACCGGTGGAGCTCGTCGAAAGCGCGCACCAGCAGCTGCCACACCGCAAACCCGGAGTCCGTCCGGTAGTGCTCGACCAGCTGGAGGAAATCGGCGGCGGAGGCCTGGCCGGCCAAGGTCAGCGCCCAGGCATCGTCCAACAGGATGAAGCGCTCCAGGGGTAGCAGCTCGGGAAGCCGCTCGACCAGGCGAGCCCGATGTTCGGGCGGGTACTTGACCCGGTAGAAGCCGTGGCCGCCGGCGTTGACCAGGAGGGCCGTCTCGGCGCTCAGCTCCCCGGCCGACCCGTCCAACAGCAGCCGACCGTGGGAGGTGATGACCGGCACCGTCCAGGTGGTGTCGTCCTCGGTGCCCGCGTAGAGGAAGCGCCGCTGGGTGAGACGGTGGACGGCTCCTTCTGGGGGAGAGACCTCGATGAGTGGATAGCCGGGCTGGAAGATGAACGAATCCATGATGGACCGCACCGGATGTTCGGTCGCTGTCTCCAGCGCTTCCCACAGATGGTGGGTCTCGGTGTTGCCGTGGGCGTGGGTCCGGAGGTAGGTGCGAATCCCGTTGCGGAAGTCGTCCTCCCCCATGAATTGCTCCAGCATTCTCAGGACCGCCGCTCCCTTGCCGTAGGTGAGGGCGTCGAACATCTCGGCGGCCTCGGCTGGGGACTCGACGTCGAACTCGACCGGGCGGGCGGCGTGGAGTCCGTCCACTTCCAGGGCCGCGGAGCGTTCGTGGCCGGGCTCGGAGGCGAACGCCAGCCATCGCTGCCAGTCCGGTCGGAACGTGTCCGACGCCTTCATCTCCATGAAGGAGGCGAAGGCCTCGTTCAGCCACACCCCGTTCCACCACTTCATCGTCACCAGATCCCCGAACCACATGTGAGCCAGCTCGTGGGCGATGATGTCGGCCACCCGTGACAGCTCGGCCTGGCTCACCGCCTGCGGGTCGATCAACAGCGCCGACTCCCGGAACGTGACCGCCCCCAGGTTCTCCATGGCGCCGAAGGCGAAGTCGGGGATGGCGATGAAGTCCACCTTGTCGCCCGGGTATGAGATCCCGTAGTAGTCCTGGAACCAGCGCAGGAAATAGGCGCCCGCCTCGAGGGCGAAACCGGCCAGGTGGCCCTTCCCGGGCTGGTGGACCACCCTGAGCGGTATGCCGTCGACGTCGACCGGCAGGGTCGCCTCCAGGGGTCCCACCACCATCGCCACCAAGTAGGTCGACATGACCATGGTGTCGGCGAACCGCACCTCGGCCAGTCCGTCGGGCCGGATGGTCCGGTCCACCTCGCGGCCATTGGACACGGCCAGTAGCTCGGGAGGAACGATCAAGCTGACCGCGAACACCGCCTTCAGGTCCGGTTCGTCCCAGCAGGGGAAGGCCCGGCGGGCGTCGGTCGCCTCGAACTGGGTGGTGGCGACCGTCCGGCGCCGACCATCGGCATCGAGGAAGGTGCTGCGGTAGAACCCGCGCAGCTGGTCGTTGAGGACGCCGGTGAAGTCGATCTCCAGGGTGAGCGGCCCCGGCGGCGCCGGGGCGGCGAGGTGGAGGCTGACCTTCTCCACCTCGGGATGGGTCTCGACCCGTTCCACCGGGGCTTCGCCGACGACGGCCTGGGTGATCGCCAGCTCGGCAGCGTTGAGCTCGACGGTGTCGGTCGCCGCCAGCACTTCCGCCTCGATGCGAGCACGGCCGGCAAATCGGCCCTGCTCCAGGTCGGGTTGGAAGGTCAGCTCGTATCGGCGGGGGACGATCGAGCGGGGCAGCCGGTATGGGTGGTCGGCGGACATGACACCTCCAACGGTGGCGGATGGTAGCCCACCCCGGTAACGTGACCGTTCGAGGAGCACCATGTTGGACTGGGGTATCACCGTCGTGCTGTGGCTGCAGCAGTTCAGCCCGAACCTGGATGGGTTCTTCCGGGCCGTCACCCATCTGGGCGGGGAGGAGTTCGTCGTGGTGGCGGTCCCCCTCGTCTATTGGAGCCTGGACCGCCGAACAGGGATTCGGTTGGCGGTCTTGGCGATCGTCTCCGGTCTGGTCAACGGGCTGGCCAAGCTGTGGGCCGATCAACCCCGTCCGTTCGCCTACGACGATCAGGTGGTGGCTTTGACCGAATCCGGCTCCCTCGGATTCCCCAGCGGGCACGCCCAGCTGGCGGTGGTGGTGTGGGGCTACCTGGCCGCCTCGGCGCGCCGGAGCTGGTCGTCGATCGTGGCGGTAGCCGCCGTGGTGCTGGTAGGGCTTTCCCGCCTCTACCTCGGCGTCCACTTCCCCACCGACGTGGTCGGTGGCTATCTGATCGGGCTGGGACTGTTGCTGGTCTTCCTGGCCGCATGGCCGGCGGTGGAGCGGCGGCTGCAGATGACGCCGGTTCCGGCGCTGCTGCTGATCCCGGCGCTGCCGGCCGGTCTGGTGCTGGTGGTGCGCTGGAGCGAGACCGGCGGCCGGGTAGCGGGCGCCCTGCTCGGATTGGGGCTGGGAGTGCTGTGGGAGCGCCGCCACGTCGGGTTCGACACCGCCGGCTCCCCCCGCCAGCGGGTGCTTCGGATGCTGCTGGGAGGTCCGGTGCTGGCGGCTCTGTGGCTGTCGCCGTTGCCGGTGTCGGCCGGTGCGGAGCTGCTGCGCTATCTGCTGGCCGGCGCCTGGGTGGCGGCCGGCGCCCCCTGGCTGTTCGTGCGGGTGGGGTTGGCCCCAGCCTCCCTCGATTCACCCGACCTTGAGGACGACTTTGCCCCCGCTTAACCCGCGGCCGGCTGAAGTGGTGTCTGGGAGCCGGTCGTCGATCGCTCCGAGGCTACGAGGAGGTAGGGGAAGTGATCCGGGTGCTGGTGAGGGCGGTTCCGATGCGTGCGCTCTTCCGTCTGACGACGGCGTGGCTGGTGGTGGGGTCGGTGCTGATCGGGCCGGCCTTGGCCGCCATCCAGACGGCCACGGTCGAGATCACCACCACCCTCGAACCGGCCAGCCTCACGGTGACGACCGGCACCACCGTCACGTGGACGAACTCGGACGGCGAACGGCATCGAGTCCGCTCCACCACCGGGCCCGAGGAGTTCGACTCCGGCAACCTGGAAACCGGTGAGTCCTACAGCTTCACCTTCTCCCAGGCCGGGACCTACCAGTACGAAGACGACCGCGACTCCGACAACACCGCCTACCACGGGACCGTGGTGGTGGAAGCGGCCGGCGG
>JBFGJL010000198.1:0-4286 GCA_041577235.1 Acidimicrobiia bacterium
ACGCTCCCCAGCTCGAGGCCGATGGCTCCGGCCCCCACCGCGACGGCGCTGACGCCGGTCATGACCCAGGCCCACAGCGGCCACACGCTGACGTGGCGGCGCCGGGTGGGCTCGGTCACCCTTGGAACGAGGTCCCGAGCACCACGACGATGTCGGCCGCCGGATCATCGGCCGGGTTGGCCTCGATCTGGGCATCGGGCACCTGGGCACCCAGCTCGAAGGCCTCGGCCGCGAAACCGGGGGCATACCAGACCCGGGAGGTGGCCAGGGTAGGTCGGTAGTTGTCCGGTTCGAGGACCACATAGCCCAACGCGGCGAGATCTTCCGACACGGCTGCGGCCAGGAAGTCACGAGTCGTGGAGTTGAGTACCAGCACCTCCACCTCGGACGGATCGCGCGGACCGGCTTCGGTGGTGGTAGTGGGGGACGGAGCGGTTGTGGTGGGGGACGGGGCGGTGGTGGTGGGGGACGGAGCGGTGGTGGTGGGAGCCGACCGGGTGGTGGTGGTGGCCAGGGTGGTGGCGGCTGCGCCTCGGGTGGTGGGAGAGGCGGTGACGACCGTCAACGGGACGAGCTGATCGTCGTCTCCGGCCCGGGGCAGGTAGTTGACCAGCAGCACGATGGCCACCGCCACCACCGCCGCCACCAGGGCGATCTTGGCGACGAAGACGATCAGCTCGCGAAAGAACGGGCCCAGGCCCGGCGCCGCGTGACGACCGGGCATCTCAACCCTCCACCGGGCCGATCTCCTCGACAGCCGGCGGTGCTGCCCGACGAGCCCGCACCCGCCGCAAACGGCGAACGGTCATGGGGTCGTAGGCTTCTGCCTCGAAGCTGTCGACCATGCCCCGCAGGATCTGGTAGTAGCGGGTGGCCGACATGCCCAGGTGCTCCTGGATGGCGCGATCCTTGGGACCGGGAACCAGCCACCAGGATCGCTCGAAATCGAGCACGGCCTTCTCGCGCTTCGTCAGCATCCCGGTCAGGGTATCGCCCCCCTGGAAGCGGTCAGGGTATTTCCGAGCTGGCGGAGGGACTCGAACCCTCGACCTGCCGCTTACAAGGCGGCTGCTCTGGCCATCTGAGCTACGCCAGCGGACGGAAGGCAGATTAGTGGTGAGGGACGGGCGCCCCTCCGCGCATGCGCATCACCTCGAAGGCGGCCAGGGCCGCCGCCACCGAGGCGTTGAGGCTCTGTGCCCTCGGCGCCATCGGGATGGAGGCCAGCAGGTCGGCGCGGGCCCGGACCAGCCGCGACAGCCCCCGACCTTCGGCACCCACCACCAGCGCCACCGGCTCGGTCAGCAGGTCCAGGCCGAACAGCGAGCGGGAACCGCCCGCCTCGAGTCCCACCACCCACACCCGAAGCCGGCTCAGCCGGGTCACCGCCTCCGCGACGGACGACACCAGCGCCACCGGCAGGTCCTCGAACGCACCGGCCGCAGCCTTGAAGGCGGTGGGTCCGAGTGGAGCCGCCCGCCGGACCGACATCACCAGGCCGGTCAGGCCGGCGGCGGCCGCCGAACGGGCGATCGCCCCGACGTTGTGGGGGTCCTCGACGTGATCGAGCACCAGCACCGCCGCCGGACTGCTCCGATCCACCAGCCCCTCGAGAGACAGGGAACGCAGCGGGTCGGCCCGGGCCAGGATCCCCTGCGGGGCGGCCGACACGGCCATCCCGGCGAGGTCGTCCACCGTCCGCACGTCGACCCCAGCCTGCTCGGCGGTTCGAATCAGACGGTCGACCTCGGGATGGCCCTGCCGGCGTCGTTCCACCACCAGCTCCCGCACCCTTCCCGCGGCGAGCGCCGCCTCCACCGCGTGCAGGCCTTCGAGGCTATCTCCGTAGCCAGCGGGTGCCGTCACGGCCGTCCTCCAGGACGATCCCCAGGTCGGCCAGGCGCAGGCGGATGGAGTCGGCGGTGGCGAAGTCGCCCCCGGCCCGGGCCGCCGCCCGGCGGTCGATGAGATCCGCCACGATCGCTTCCGGTGTCGCGCCGGCGGTCGTACCCAGCTCGGCCGCCAAGTCCGCGAGCCGGGAGGCCAGGTCGGTGAGGGCCCGGTCGGCCGGCCGGCCCAGACCCAGCACCTCGGCCATCACCCGGAAGGCCGCCGCCAGCGGAGCCGCCTCCGCCCCGACGTCGAGCCGCCGGTTGCCTTCCCGCACGACCTCGAAGAGCAGCCCCACCGCCTCGGCCGTCCCGAAGTCCTCGTCCATGGCTTCGATGAAGCGATCCAGTATCTCCTGATCGGGCTCGGCTGCGGCCAGGGAGGCGGAGCGCTCTTCGAAACGGTGGAGCCGCTCGAGCGAGGCGGCGGCGTCCTCCAGCAGCTCCTCCGAGTACTCCAGCGGCGACCGGTAATGGGCCCGCAGGAAGAACAGTCGCACCGCCCCGCCCCCGTAGCGATCGATGGCGGTGGCGAGGTCGATCACGTGCCCGGTCGACTTGGCCATCTTCTCTCCACCCAGGTTGAGCATTCCGTTGTGCAGCCAGATACGGGAGAAGGCGGTCCCGGCGCCCTCCGACTGGGCGATCTCGTTCTCGTGGTGGGGAAAGATCAGGTCCGATCCTCCCCCGTGGATGTCGAAACCCGCCCCGAGGTACTGGACGGCCATGGCCGAGCATTCGATGTGCCAGCCGGGCCGGCCCTCCCCCCAGGGAGAGACCCAGGCCGGCTCCCCGGCCTTGGCGGCCTTCCACAGGGCGAAGTCGAGCGGATCCCGCTTCTGTTCCCCCGGCTCGACCCGGGCGCCCGAACGCAGATCGTCGAGGTTGCGGCCCGACAGCTTTCCGTACCCGGGCAGGGCCCGCACCGAGAAGTAGACGTCGCCCTCGGCCTCGTAGGCCAGTCCTCGTTCGACCAGGGTGGTGATGAGCTCGATCATCTCGGGGATGTGCTCGGTGGCGCGAGGCTCGATGTCGGGGGGGGCCACCCTCAGCTCCCGGTAGGCGTCCTGAAACCGCTTCGCCATCTGTTCGGCCAGCTCGGCCACCGGGACTTCCCGCTCGGCGGCGGCGGCGATGATCTTGTCCTCGATGTCGGTGATGTTCATCACGAACTGCACCCGGTACCCACGCCACCGCAGGTAGCGCCGGATCACGTCGAAGGCCACCGCCGAGCGTCCGTGACCCAGGTGCGGCTCGGACTGGACGGTGGGCCCGCACACGTACATCGAGATCTCGCCCTCGCGCCTGGGCGTCAACGGGACCATGGCCCGTTGGAGGGTGTCGAAGACCTGCATGGTGGCAGGATGCTAACCGGGGTGGGGCACCGCCTCCTCGGCCAGCACGGCCACCGCAACCGCCGCCACACCTTCGTCGCGACCGAGGAATCCGAGCCCGTCGGTGGTGGTGGCCTTCACCGCCACCGCGGCCGGATCGAGCCCCAGCGTCTGGGCCAGACCGGCGCGGATGGCCGGGCGGTGGGGGGCGACCCGCACGGTCTCGGCCACCACGGTGACGTCCACCTGGTGGACCGAGAGCCCCGCCTCTGCCACCCGCCGGACCACCTCGGCCAGGAGGACGAGGCTGTCCGCCCCCTGCCATTCGGGCTGCTCGGAGGGGAACAGCTCGCCCAGATCTCCCAGCCCGGCCGCACCGAGGAGGGCGTCGGCCACGGCATGAGCCACCACGTCACCGTCGCTGGTCGCCTCCACCCCTCGCTGGTCATCGACCACCACCCCGGCCAGGAGGATCGGAGGGTCGTTCCCGAAACGGTGGGCATCGAAGCCCCAGCCCACCCTCACAACAGGGCCTCGGCCCGCTCGAGATCGCCCGGGTAGGTGATCTTGAGGTTCGACGGCTCACCGGGAACGGTTGCCACCACCCCCCCGGCCCGTTCGATCAGCTCCGCCTCGTCGCCCGCGTCCTCGTCGCTGGCGGTCTGCGCAGCCCGCAACGCCTGCACCCGGAACCCCTGCGGCGTCTGGACCGCCATCAGGTCGTCCCGTGGAAAGGTCTCGACCACCCGGTCGCCAGCCACTCTCTTCACCGTGTCTCCCACCGGTACCACCGGCACCACCCCATCGACGTCTCCGGCCAGGAGCCGCTCGGTCACCCGCCGAACCAGGGCGGACGAGGCGAGAGGCCGAACGGCGTCGTGGACGAGCACGAACTCCGCCTCGACGGGAATTCGGGCGAGGCCGGCGGCCACCGAATCTCGCCGCCGGCTCCCGCCGGGTATCCCCCCGGCCTCCTCGCCCACCACCACCACGTGGGCGACGCCCCCATCGATCAGGGCCTGACGGGACCACTCCCACACCGGCCGGCCCCCCAGCGCAGCCA
>JBFGJL010000199.1:0-4283 GCA_041577235.1 Acidimicrobiia bacterium
CGCTTCTCCACCTGGGTGATCTCGGACGGCACCCCGATCACGACCCGGTAGTACATCTTGCGTCCGTGCGCCTTGCGGATCAGATGCTCCAGCATTCGCTCCGTGACCTCGAAGTCGGCGATCACGCCATCCTTCATCGGCCGGATCGATTCGAGGACCCCCGGCGTGCGGCCGAGCATCTGTTTGGCCTGCGCCCCCACCGCCTCGATCCGGTTGCTCAGCTTGTTGACCACGACGACCGACGGCTCGCGCACCACGATGCCCTTGTTTCGTGCGTAGACCAGGGTGTTGGCGGTGCCCAGGTCGATGGCCATGTCCTGGCCGGCGATGGAGAAGATGTTTTCCGGCATGGGGGATCCCTGTGGAGAACCGTGCCAGCTTACCGAACGGAGCCGGGAATCCCCAGCTGCTAGCCGAAGAAGATGTCCAGCTCCCGCCGGGCGGAGTCGAGACTGTCCGAGCCATGGACGATGTTGTTGGTGATGATCAGTCCCAGATCACCTCGAATCGTTCCGGGCGCGGCCGTGGCAGGATCGGTGTCGCCCATCAAGGCCCGAGCCACCGCCACCGCCGACTCGCCCGTCCACTGCATGGCCACCACCGGGCCGCTGGTGATGAACTCCACCAGCTCCGGGAAGAAGGGCTTGTCGACGTGCTCGGCGTAGTGCCGGTTGGCCAGCTCCTCGTCGATCTCGAGGGCCCTGATGTGATCGAGGCGCAGGCCCTTTCGCTCGAAGCGGCTGATCACCTCCCCGATCAGCCCGCGGGCCACGCCGTCGGGCTTCACCATGATGAACGTGCTCTCGACTGCCATCTCACCTCCGAATCGCCGAGATGGTAGCCAGCCTCGCTCAGCCCAGTCCGAGCTCGGTGCGCAGCTCTCCCAGCAGATAGAGGGATCCGGCGGCCAGCACCGCCCCATCGGGACCGGCCAGTTCTGTCGCTCGCTGCAACGCCGGCACCGGGTGCGCCACCTCCTCGACCGGCACCGTCCCACCCCAGGCTTCAGTGGCAGAAACGGCCAGTTCCTCCGGGGTGACGGATCGCTCTTCGCCGACGGTGGTCACCACCGCCGCTTGGAGCCGCTCCGGCTGGAGGTGGGCGAGCATGGTCAGCCGGTCCTTGTCGCCCATCACCGCCAGCACAGCCACCCAGCGGGTGGTGGGGAACTCTTCGGCGAGGGCCCGGTCGAGAGCGGCCATGCCGTCGGGGTTGTGGGCCCCGTCCAGCATGATCAGTGGGGACCAGCCCACCACCTCCATTCGGCCTGGAGAGGTCGCCGCCGCCGAGCCCTCTCGCACCGCCTCCTCGTCGAGCGCCCGGCCCAGCAACGCCTCCACCGAGGCGATCGCCACCGCCAGGTTGATCGTCTGGTGACGTCCGTGCAGAGGGAGGTACACGTCCTCGTAGGTCGCGTGCGCGCCTTGCACACTGCATCGCCATCCTCCCACCGCCGGCTCGGCCTCCTCGACCCAGAAGTCGCGACCGTACCGGCTCTCGGCGATCGACAGGTCGGCGACGGTGCGGTCGGCGAGCGGCAACGTCGCCTCCGGCAGCGGACCGGTCACCAACGTCGAGCCGGGTTTGGCGATGGCCAGCTTCTCGCCGGCGATCTCTTCGACGGTGTTGCCCAGATAGGCGGTGTGCTCGGCTGCGATACCGGTGACCACGGCCACCGTACCGTCGGCGGCGTTGGTGGCATCGAGCCGGCCCCCCAGGCCCACTTCGACCACCGCCACGTCGACCGCCTCGGCCGCGAACCAGCCGAAGGCGGCGGCGGCGGTCAGCTCGAAGTAGGTGGGGCGGTCCCCGTGCCGACCCTCGTGGATGTCCACGAACGGGGCGAGGTCGGTGATCGCCTGGGCGAACTGCTCGGGGGTGGCGTGCTCGCCATTGCGCCCCAACCGCTCTTCCACTCGCTGGAGGTGGGGCGAGGTGAACGTTCCGGCAGTGAGCCCGTGGGCGCCGATCAGACTGGCGGCGATGCGGGCGGTGCTGGTCTTGCCGTTGGTCCCGGTGATGTGGATGATCGGGTACTGCGCCTCGGGATTCCCCAACAGGTCGAGCAGGGCCTCCATCCGCTCCAGACCAGGCTTGAACCCGAGCCCGATGTGGCGGTCGAGATAGGCGACGGCCTCGTGGTAGTCCGTGCGATCCTCCGTCAGCTACCCAGGTCGGCGAGCTGGGCGGAGAGTTTCTCCACCCTCACCCGCAGCTCATCCGCCTTGGCCTGTTCCTTGGCGACGATGTCGGCCGGGGCGCGAGCCACGAAGTCGGGGTTGGCCAGCTTCCGCTCGGCCTGGTCCAGGTCGGCGCCCGCCGCGTTCCTCGCCTTGCGCAGCCGGTCCCGCTCGGCGTCCAGGTCGATCAGATCCGACAGCTCGATGAAGCCCTGCACGGGTCCGGCCACGATACGGGTGTGGGCCCGGGCGGGAGGCCCCTCGACGGCGATCGTTTCCACCCCGGCCAGCCCGCCCAGCTGCTCTTCCCACCAGGGCTCGACCACTCCCGCCGGGTCGAGGAGCTGGATCAGCAACGGTTGGCGAGCCGCCAGACCGTGCTCCGCCCGGAAGCTCCGGATGCCTCCCACCAGCTCCTGGAAGGTGACCATCGAGGGAACCGGGTCGTACTCGGGAGGTTGGGGCCAGTCGGTGCCGGCCAGCAGGCCGTTGCCCACCAGCTGGGACCACAGCTCCTCGCTCAGATAGGGAACGGCCGGGTGGAACAGCTTGAGCAGGTCCCGCAACACCACTCCCAGGGTGGCGGCCACCGGCTCGGACCGGGCCGGGTCGCGCAGCGGGGCCTTGCTCAACTCGACGTACCAGTCGAACACCTCCGACCAGGCGAAGTTGTACAGCACGGCGAAGGCGTCGGAGAACCGGTAGTCGTCGGACAGCTCGTCGAACCGGCGGGTCACCTCGGCCAGCCGTCCCAGGATCCAGCGCTCGACCGGCGCCGGATCGGTCGGGTAGCCCCCTTCGGCGGGAATCGTCCCGACATGGGCCACGGCGAACCGGGCCGCGTTCCAGATCTTGTTGCCGAACTTGCGGGCGGCGGCCACCCATTCCATGTCGAGCGGCACGTCCTGGCCCGGGGCGGCCGCCTGGATCAACGCCAGCCGGAGCGGGTCGGCGCCATATTCGTCGACCACGTCGAGGGGATCGATGGCGTTGCCCCGGGATTTCGACATCTTGTTTCCCTGGTGATCTCGCACCAGCCCGTGGATCACCGTGTCGACGAACGGGACATCGCCGAGGAAGTGGATGCCCATCATCATCATCCGGGCG
The DNA here is from genome assembly GCA_041577235.1 of Acidimicrobiia bacterium. GTDB lineage: Bacteria > Actinomycetota > Acidimicrobiia > Spongiisociales > DATADW01 > JBFGJL01. The sequence continues at coordinate 3,288 of JBFGJL010000199.1, forward strand.
ACCCAGAAGTAGATGATGTCGAAGCCTGTGATCAACAGGGTGTTGGGGTAGAAGCGCGCCAGGTCTTCCGTCTGCACGGGCCACCCCAGGGTGGAGAATGGCCACAGAGCCGACGAGAACCAGGTGTCGAGCACGTCGTGGTCCTGGGTGAGGTCCTCATCACCGCAGGCGGGACAGGCGGTGGGAGGGTCGACGGCCACGATCAGCTCACCGCACGAGCAGTACCAGGCGGGAATGCGGTGGCCCCACCAGATCTGCCGGGAGATACACCAGTCGCGCAGGTTCTCCATCCAGTGGAAGTAGGCCTTCTCCCAGTGGCCGGGAATGAACCGGTTCTGCCCCGAACGCACCGCCTCGATCGCAGGCCGGGCGAGCGGCTGTACCTGCACGAACCACTGTCGCGACAGGTAGGGCTCGACCACCGTGTCGCAGCGGTAGCAGTGGCCGACCGCGTGGTGGTGATCCTCGGCCCGCACCAGCCGGCCTTCTTTCTGCAGCGCGTGCTTCACCGCCGCCCGCGCTTCGAATCGGTCGAGCCCGGCGAACCGTCCTCCCTCGGTGGTGACCACCGCCCGCTGATCGAGGATGGCGACCACCGGCAGTCCGTGCCGCTGGGCGATCTCGAAGTCGTTGGGATCGTGGGCCGGCGTCACCTTGACCGCGCCGGTTCCGAACTCGGGGTCGACCGCCTCGTCGGCCACGATCGGGATCTCCCGCCCCACCAGGGGCAGCCGGACCGTACGACCAACCGCCCCGGCGTATCGCCCATCGCCGGGATGGACGGCCACGGCGGTGTCGCCCAGCATCGTCTCGGCCCGGGTGGTGGCGACGGTGATGCCTCCCTCGCCGTCGGTGTAGGGATACTGGAGGACCACCAGCTCCCCCGCCTCGTCCGAGTGCTCGACCTCGATGTCGGCCAGGGCGGTTTCGCAGCGAGGACACCAGTTGATGATGCGATCGCCCCGATAGATCAGTCCCTCGTCGAACAGCCGTACG
>JBFGJL010000200.1:0-4269 GCA_041577235.1 Acidimicrobiia bacterium
CGTCTCCCGATTGGCATAGAACTTGATGATGTTGCTGAAACTGGGTCCGATGGTCAGCGCCCGCGCCCCTTCCGGGGTCTCCGTGGCCATCCACAGGGCGGCCTCCTTGCCACCGGGGATGCCGGCGTAGCCCGCATCCCCGATCCGGGCATAGTTCTGGGTGATGGGTCCGTTGAGGGCGGCGACCCAGATCATGGTCACCACCGTCACCGCCAGCACCGCCCCGAAGGCCTGTTTGGCCCGGGCCCAGCCGGAGCTGCGGATCGCCCACAGCGCCCGCGCCCCGAACAGGGCGGCGACCGGCGCGATGGGCAGGAGGTAGTGGTACCCCTTGACCTTCCACACCTGGAAGAAGAGGAACGGCACGACCAGCCAGGCGAGGGCGATCAGGTTGCGCCGCCGCTCCCGGTCGGTGCGCACCGACAGCCAGATCCCGACGATCACCAGGATCAGCAGCGGCACCCCGAAGTACTGGGGCAGGTTGAAGAAGTAGAAACGGCCCGGATGGTTGGGCGGGCGGCTGGTCTGCCAGATCAGGTACTGGATCCAGCCCCCCCCGGCCTCGGCGCCCTTCTCGGCCATCCGCGCCGCCAAGAAGTGGGGCAGCACGGTCAGCGAGAACGCCGCCACACCGGCCAGTAGATGGCGGATCGAGTACCGCCCTTCCACCAGCACCACCACCGCTACCACTCCCAGCACCAGGATGCCCACCTCTTTGGAGAGGAAGGTCATGCCGGCGGCCACGCCGATCATCAGCGCCCACCCCACCCGGCGGGTGATCCGGTAGCGCGCGAAGGCGAACATGGTGACCGTGAAGAACAGCGCCAGCGGCGCCTCCAGCAGCGCCTGGCGTGACACCACCACGTGGTAGGGCATGATGGCCAGGAAAGCAGCTCCGGTGAGCGCCACCCGGCGCCCGAAGAGGTCCTTGCCGAACAAGTAGGTGACCGGGATGGTCAGCAGCCCGAAGACGGCGGCCACATACCGCCCGGCGATGTCGATGAACTCGAACCGGTAGACGAGCGAGAGGGCGAACTGGAACAGCAGCGGGTGGGCGCGGAACACCGAGAACCGGTCGACGAAGCCTTCCACTCCGGCCAGGGAGGCGGCCTGGCCCGAATAGACCACCTCGTCGCTGTTGATACCGAGCAGGCCGATGGCCCGGAAGCGGAGCACCAGCACGATCGCCAGGAAGGCGCCGATGGCGGCCGGGATCGCCCAGCCGGCCAGCGCCGCCCGCAAGCGGAGGAGCCGGTCGGGACGGGAGGGCTCGGGGAGCGGTTCCAGCACCTCGGGGAGGGGGAGCTCCTCCACCTCGGTGGTGAGGACCGCCACTCCTCCCGGCATCGTCTCGCCATCGAGTTCGACCAGCACCTGATCCGGTGCGTCCGGGGCCAGGTGGGGAGCCACCGGGAGGGGCGGCGCCGTCGGGTCGGGAGCGGGGATGGCGGCCTGATCCCCGTCTTGCAGGGCAACGGGCGCTGCCGGGTCCGGGGCGGGGAGGGCTTCGGTGGCCGCCGAAGGTGGTGCCGGCAGCGCCGGTGGAGCCGCCGGATCCGGCCGGGGCAGCAGCAGAGCCGCCGCCTGGCCATCCCCCTCGCCATTGGCGCGCTCGACCGCCAGGCGGATGAGATCGGCTTCGGAGTCGGCTAGGCCGGACAAGGCGGTGGTGACATGGATGTCCAGGTCCCGAGCATGCTCGAGAACGTCCTTGGCTCCGATGTCGAGAGCCCTGGCAAGCTCGTACACTCGTATGCGCGCCACGTGATCTCCGGAGGGCGGTGGTTTGGCGCGGTCTTCCCCGCGGACCGTGTACCTGGTGGCACAGAAGGTAGCCGCTCGGGGGGCGTAGGTCGAGACCCGGTCGTCCGGCCCTGGCCGAGGCTCGAGCCGAAGATTGCCCGAAATGACGACGGAGGTGGTCTCACTGGACCGCGGGAGGAGCGTCGGGGGTCGTGTGGCGCCAGATCCACAGGTCGGAGGCTGCGTAGCGGACCAGCATGATGGCCACCAGCGAGATCAGGTTGGAGACCAGGTAGTGGACGTGGAGCCACTCGGTCAGGGCGAAGATCATGGGTCCCCGGGCCAGCAACCCGAGGTTGTTGATGGTCCAGAAGATGGCGAAGCGGTGGGTTTGCCCCTTCCCGGTCTGCCGGGTGGCGAACACCCAGCGATCGGTGAAGACGTAGTTCCAGATGGTCGACGCCTGGGTGGCGAGGGCGGCGCCCACCAGGTAGTGGATGCCCAGCACCCCCGTGGCCAGGGCCAGTGCCAGAGTGTTGACGACGAGTCCGGTCACCCCGACCAGCCCGAACTTGACGAACCGGGTGACCGATTCGATCGTGTTTCGGGGCAGGGTGCGATCGGCGGAGTTGCTGCTCATGAGATCACGCTCTGGAACTGATGAACCGCCGGCCTACGCCTCGACCGGCCGCAGGCTGGGCTCGCGCAGATCGACCGTCAGGTCCGGTTCGTCCCATCGGAGGCGATGGAGGATCGAGTGGCCGTTGGCGGGCTGAGCCGATTCCCGCAGCAGGTCGGCGATCCGGTGAGCCCAGTCGAGCGACTCGCTCCGCAGCAACAGACCTGCCCGCGCCGCGAAGGCGGCGGAGATGATCTCCCGCTCCTTGTTCTTCAGGTCGCTGCCGTTGAACCGCAGATAGGGCTCGATCGCCTCGTAGGGCGGGAAGCCGTAGGCGTCCTCGCAGTTGAGGAGCAGGACATCCAGCGCTTCGACCGGCTCGAGGATGGTCTCGCCCGAGCCGCCCCGCTCGATCACGATCATGCCCCGCACCCCGGCCTTGTCGGCCACCTCGGCGGTCGGGACCAGCTGGGTGATGTCGTACTTGGGGGGCGGGATGAGCCGCTGGGCCATGGCGTTCATCGTGGCGACCGGCAGCTTCGTACGGGCCAGAGCGAAACCCACCTTACGACCGGATCGGGAGTGGAGCCGGCTCTGGATGGGGAGCCCGAGGCGCTGGCGGCGGGAGAGGGTGGGGCGCTTCACCGCCGTCAGCGTGTGGCGGCTGATGGTCAGCGGCTTGGGATAGGGGAGCACGCCTCCTTCGCTGTTCACCAGGGTCATGTCGTCGGACACGAAGCCGAGCGGCATCTCGTCCAGCACCTTGAGCATGGTGGTGGTCTTGCCGGTGTCGGTCTTGGCGGTGATGAGATAGGCGTTCCCCTCGTGCTCGACACAGGCGGCATGGACGAGGGCGTAGCCGCGTTCGACGAACATCCACCGCAGCACCGGCTCCACGGTGTTGGTGTAGAGGACGTGGGGCGACCAGGCCACCAAGCGGGTGACGACGATGTCGGTCGGCTCGGCGCGGCGGATGGCGACCCCGAATCCCAGCCGTCCTGGCCACTCCATGTAGAGCACCCCGTCGTCGGAGGCGTGGCGGCGCGGGTCGGCCACCCGGACCCGGATGTCGGGATGGATGATCGGCTCGTCGACCCGGAACCGGCTCAGCTCGGGAAGGCGGGCGTCCGAGGAGACGGTGACGATTCCGTGGACCGAGTAGTGGTAGGCGGCCCGTGACCGGAGCGTGAACCGGCCGCGGAGCGACAGCGGCGAGACGGTCGTCCGGAGGACCGCCAGCTGACGAAGATAACGAAAGCCTTCACGGAGGGAGGCCTTGGTCTCGCCGGCGAATCGCTGCCCGAACTCGAAGCCGACCTCGGCGGTCTGGAGGCGTCGAGCGCGGATGGCGATCTCCAGCAGGATCTTGAAGCCGTGCGGTCGGAGGCGATCGAGGGGGATCGCATCCCGCCGGATTAGGAAGAAGCCGCTCATCGGGTCGGTGACGGTCCCCAGCTTGAGGGGGAAGAGGAATCGGGACAACACGGCGGAGGCGCGTGAAACCAGCTTGCGGAGCGGGCTCAAGCCCCGGTCGCGACCACCGTCGGTGTGACGGCTGGCCACCACCAGATCGGCCCGAGCGTCGTCGGCCTGGCGGGCCAGGGCGGGGATGGTCTCGGGGGGATGCTGCAGGTCACCGTCCATCACCACCACCCGGTCGTGACGGGCGAGGCGCAGGCCCGCCACCACGGCTCCTCCCAGCCCGCCCTGGCGCTGGCCGGGCGGACGGTGATGGAGCACGATCGGCAGCGATGACGTCTCCGCCGTCCGTTCGATCACCTGCGGGGTGGTGTCCGAGCTGTCGTCGACGAAGATGACCTCACCGACCAGAGGTTGCTGTCGGCCGAGACGCCGGACCAGCTCGGGAACGTTCTCAGCCTCGTTGAACGTCGGGACGATCACCGTCA
>JBFGJL010000201.1:0-4239 GCA_041577235.1 Acidimicrobiia bacterium
CGCAGCCGTGAAGGCGTCCTAGGCTCATGAAGAAGATGAGTCGTATCGTGACCGTGACGGCCCTGGTCCTGGTCGCCGCCTGCGCCGCCGAAGGCCCGGCGGGCGGCGAGCCGGATCCGACGCCACCCCCCTCGGGGCCGGAGGCCGAGCCACCGGCCCCCTCCACCACCCCGCCCAGCACCAGTCCGCCCACCACGCCGTCGCCGTTCGATCCATTGATCGAGGCGGCGGTGGCCGACCTGGCGGCGCGGCTGCAGGTGGACGAGGGCGACGTGCGGGTGGCCCTGGTGGAGGAGGTGACCTGGAGTGACGGGAGTCTCGGCTGTCCCGAGCCGGGCAAGCTCTACACCCAGGCGCTGGTTCCGGGCGTGCGGATCGTGCTGGGGTACGCAGACATCCTCTACGACTACCACCAGGGTGGCAACAGCCGGCCCTTCCTGTGCGAAGAGCCGGTGGAGCCGCTCGCTCCGTGAGGTTGGCCCCGCCTTGACCGGCGACCGGGTCGACCCGTCGCTGGGGGCGCTGGTCGGCCGGGCGCGGGCCGACCTGGCCGGGCGGCTGGCCGTGGCGGTCGAGGAGATCGAGGTGGTCCGGGCCGAGCCGGTGGTGTGGTCGGACGCCGGTCTGGGCTGCCCCCAGCCGGGGATGCGTTACCTGCAGGTTCCGGTGGAGGGAGCGCTGATCGAACTCTCCGCAGCGGGGCAGGTGTACCGCTACCACACGGGTGGGCGGCGGGGACCGTTCTTGTGCGAGCACCCGAGCGGGCCGGCGCCGCAGGCCCGTCGGCCGTAGGGCTCGCTCAAGGCGTTTCAGGCCAGACCGCGGGTCACGGGCGAAGTAGCCTCACTGAGCGATGGCGAAGACGTACCGAGTGACGGGGCTCGTCCGGCTGGTGAACCGGGTGATGAAATGGATGGCCAGGATCGGTCGTGGCCCCAGCTCGGTGCTGACGACCACTGGCCGACGCAGCGGAGAGGCCCGTGAGGTTCCGGTCAGTCCGATCACGGTCGACGGCGTCGAGTACCTCGTCTCGCCCTATGGAGCGGTGTCGTGGGTGCACAACATCCGGGCCAACCCGACGGCGACGCTGTCCCGTGGCGGCCGCACCCGGTCGGTCCGACTCGTCGAGGTGACCGCTCCGCCCGTGGTGCTGGCCTATCGGGCGAGGGAGTCGTTCGCCCGCCCGTACATGGATCTGCCCGATGAGCCGACCGAGGATGAGGTTCGACAACGGGCCCACCGCTTTCCGGTCTTCAAGGTCGAGGCCATCTAGAGCCGGCCTCGCTCCGCGCGGCAGGCAGGTTGTACAGACAGGGACGACGGTCACGCCTGACCTCTACATCGCCTGCGGCATCTCCGGGGCGTTTCATCATGTGATCGGAATGCGAGCTGCCGACACCGTCGTCGCCGTCAACCGATACCCCGACGACGGGATCTTCAGATACGCCTACTTCGGCATCGTCGGGGACGTTGCGGAGGTGCTTTCTCGCCTTACGGCGGCCCTGCCCGAAGCCGACACGACCTGAATCGAGAGAGAGGCCGCGCACGGACGCTCCCCGCCACCTCGCAGCGCAACGCCATCCTGGTGGGCGTGGCGCCGGGCGGCCATGCCGGCGCCGAGCACGGCCTGTGACCCGATCTGCCGGGGCGTGCCTACTCGGTTGTTACCGACACCAGGGTCAGGCCGAGCAGCCCGTCCGGCCCGGTGTGGGAGACCGCTCCCAGGTAGCCGGTGGCCGGGTCGAGACCCGACCAGCTCACCTCCACCGTTCCGTCGGCGCCCAGTGTGGCGGAGGTGGGGGCGGCGTCGACGCTGAGACTCCCGCCCGGGGTGGCCGAGACCACCCAGCTCTCCAGGGTGTAGTCGGAGTCGGGCCCGATGGTGAGCCAACCGTGCACATACACCTGCCAGGTGCCGTCCATCGGTAGGGTCAGGTCGATCAGCTCGTCGGTGCCGCCCTTCGTGCTGGATGCCACCAGCTCGCCGTTGGGGTCGTAGACGAACACGTCCAGATCGGCGTCCGCCTCGGTGTTCTCGGGCGGGATGGCCAGCCGCAAGTGGGCCGCCCCGCTGAGCGTGAACTCGTGCAGGGTCGCCCCGTTGCCGACGTCGCTGGGGTCGAACGACTGGTCGGGATCCTGGGCGACCGTGCCCTCGGTGAGGGTGGCCGGTTCCAGCCCGTGAGCGGCGGCGTTGTAGTCGCCGGTGTAGCCGAAGCGGACGTCGAAGCTGGTCGACCCTTCCGTGCCGGTTCCGAGCACCTCCAGCGGAGCGAAGAACGCCACTCCCCGCACCGCGATCGAGCTCCGGACCGAGTAGCGGCCCCGACCGTCCTGCCAGGTGAGCGAGCCGAATGCCCACTCGTCCAACTGGGCGGTGCCGTTGTTCGTGAAGGTCACCTCGAAGGTGGCGGTCTGGCCTTTCGCCAGCCGCAGCACCGAGGGGGTGACGGTCACGTCGAAGCCGGGCGGCGCCTCCACCGACGCCCGGAAGGTGTTGCGGCCCGATGCCACGCTGGTCACCGTGCGGGTGACGGTGGTCTCGCCGGCGAGCTGGAACACCCCGATCGAGGGCAGGTTGAGGTCGGTGGCGGCGGTGGGGATCCCCAGCCCGGCCAGGGTGGCGCAGGTGGCCTCCGGGTCGGCGAAGGCCTCGGGGGCGGCCTCGCACAGGAACCCAAGGTACTCGAGGAAGCCGGCGTCGTACACGAGCCCCGGCTGGTAGGCCGAGCCGGCCCGCACCGGACCGCCGGGCTGGATCATGCCCGCCCCCATCGCAAAGGGCCCGGCCGGGCTCACCCGGTCGTTGTCCACCACCGCCGGGGTGGCGGTGGTCATCAGCGCCGAGCGAGCCATGGCGGCGCTCCAGTTGGGATGGGCCTGCTTGAGGAGGGCGAAGGCTCCCGCCACGTGCGGGCTCGACATCGAGGTCCCGGCGATCGCCATGAACAGCTCACCGGGCACACTCCCCGGGTCGGGGGTGGGCGAGTTGCCGGCCAGGATCTGGATGCCGGGGGCGGTCACGTCCGGCTTGATGATGTCGGGCGCCACCGGGTTGGGCCCGCGGGAGGAGAAGATGGTCATCGACGGGGCCGACTCCCATTCGCCCACGGTGCCGGTGGTGATCCGGGCCCGGGGGTTGCGGGTGGTGGCGATGTAGGACTTGATGGCCAGGCCCGGGCTCTGGTCGATGTGCACCGATGGCACCCAGTGGCTGTCGCTGAAGAGGTTGTCGTCGTCGCTGTTGTTGTACATGATCATCCCGGCCCCGCCCGCCTGGTACACGGCCAGGCTCTTGTCGGTCCGGGCGATGGCCCCCCGGCGGCAGAGGACGATCGTGCCGGCCACCTTGCGGGGGTCGAGCTCGCCGGGGACACACAGGTCGCCGCCGGCGAACTCGGCGTCCACCAGCCGGTGGGCGCGGGTGGTGCCGGGCGTGACCGAGGCTCCGACGTAGCTCTGGCGGTTGGCCAGTCTGATCGTTCCCTCGAAGAACCGGCTCTGGGTGTTGGCGCCGACGGTGGTGATCCACGGCACCGTGCCGGGCCCGCCCACCGTCTCCGCCCCAGGACCGCTGTTGCCGGCCGAGGTGGCGGCGAACACCCCGGCGTCGGCGGCGAACAGGAAGGCGATGTCGTCGGCGCCGAGCAGGCTGGCCCCGCCGCCGATCGAGTAGTTGATCACGTCCACCCCGTCGGCCACGGTCTGGTCGATGGCGGCCGCCAGGTCGGAGGTGAAGCAACCGAGGTTGCCGCAGGCCTTGTAGGCGATCGCCCGAGCGCGGGGGGCGATCCCGGAGATCGTGCCCAGCGGGATCCCGTACATGCTGGCCGCCACGTCGGAGTTGCCGGCGGCGGTGGAGGCGGTGTGGGTCCCGTGCCCGTTGTCGTCTCGGGCCGAGTCGTACTCGTCGGGGTCGGCCCCGATCACCGTCCGGTAGGTCCCCATGACCTGCCGGGCCCCCAGCAGCTTGTCGTTGCAGGCGAAGGGGGGGTCGTCGGGGTTGTGGGCCGTGTTGCCGAAGTCGCAGGCCGGGTTGGCGGGGGTGTCCTCCAGCGTCAATCCGAGCGGCGGGTAGCTGCCGTCATCGGCGAAGCTGGGATGCTCCGGCCAGATGCCGGTGTCGATCACCCCGACCACCACCCCCTCACCGGTGAGGCCCCGTGCCCACGGTCCCCTCGGGGCGGTGAGGCCCAGGAAGTTGGGGCTGGAGTCGGTGGTGAGCTGGCGCAGCTCGTC
>JBFGJL010000202.1:0-4228 GCA_041577235.1 Acidimicrobiia bacterium
ACCTGGGCGATCGGGAGATCCGGCTTCGTCACTTGGGTCGGGGTCACACCAGCGACGACGTGGTGGTGGTCGTACCGGACGCGGGAGTGGTCTTCGCCGGTGACCTGGTCGAAGAGGGCGCCCCTCCCGATTTCGAGGACGCCTACCCGCGAGAGTGGCCCCGACACGCTGAGCGCCCTCCTGGAGATGGTGGCGGGACCGGTGGTCCCGGGGCACGGTTCGGTGGTGGAGAAGACGTTCGTCGCCCGTCAGTGCGCCGATATCCGCTCGGTGGTCGAGGCGGTGGAGGCGGCCCTGGCCGACGGGGTACCGACCCGGCTGGTCGAGATCCCGGACGCTCCCTTCCCGCCGGCCACAGTGAGGGCGGTGGCGGAGCGAATGGCGGCCGTCTAGCCGGAACCGTCCCCGAAGTCGCGATGGATGCGGCTGGGGGTCGGGCCCCGCTGCCCTTGGTACTTGGAACCCGCCACCGCCGTTCCGTACGGATGGTCGGCCGGAGTCGTGAGCTGATAGAAGGACAGCTGGCCGATCTTCATCTCCGGGTAGATGGCGATGGGCAGGTTCGCCACGTTGGACAGCTCCAGGGTGAGATGTCCGTCGAAGCCGGGATCCACGAAGCCGGCCGTCGAGTGGATCAGCAGGCCCAGGCGTCCCAGGCTCGACTTCCCTTCCAGGCGGGCGACGATGTCGTCGCCCAGCTCGACCCGCTCGAAGGTCGATCCCAGCACGAACTCGCCCGGGTGGAGGACGAATGCCTCGTCGCCTTCGACTTCGATCATGGTGGTCAGGTCCTCCTGGGCCGTCTTCGGATCGATGTAGGGGTAGCGGTGGTTCTCGAAGACCCGGAAGTAACGGTCGACCCGCAGATCGACGCTCGACGGCTGCACGTAGATCGGATCGTAGGGATCGATGACGATCCGGCCCGCCTGCACGGCCTCGTGAATCGACCGGTCGGACAAGATCACCGCCGCCCTCCCCTTCTTCCGGCGCGCCTCGATGGTAGAGGGTGGAATGGGCCCACCGGGCGTTGCGGCTAGTACCCCCGACTGAGAGCGGATGAGGGGAATCGAACCCCCACTCCAAGCTTGGGAAGCTTGTGTTCTACCATTGAACTACATCCGCGTTCGGGGATAGAGGGTACCAAAGCTCCCCGGTCACGTCACCAGGCTGGCCACCCCCCAGGCAGTCATCAGCACCCCGATGATCGACAGGAATCGGACTCGCCCCGGCCGGTAGGTTCCCTCCACGCCGGCCGGCCGGCCGCCGCGCCGGTGCCTCCACCAGGCCGCCCCGTTGCCGACCAGCAACGCCAGGCCCACGGCGACGATCAGCTCGGCGAGGAGGGTATCGAGCCCCAGCAGATCCACCATCGGCGGTACCGTAGCGTCGCGAGCAGGAGGGAAGACATGGCCCGCCATTGTTACGTGCTGAGGGTGTTCACCACCGACGATGCGGGTGGGAATCACCTGGGGGTGGTCACCGACGTGACCGGCCTGTCCGAGCAGACCATGCAGGAGATCGCGGCCGACCTCGGCTACTCCAAGACGATCTTCATCGATTGGCGCCAGGGAGGAACTCCACGGGTGCGGATCTTCACTCCGGCCGTCGAGCTTCCCTTCGCCGGTCATCCGCTGGTGGGAGCGGCGTGGCTGCTGACCTCGTTGGGACCGGGCGACGTTGACCGTATCGCTTGCGCCGCCTTCGAGGCCGGGATTCGAAACGACGGCGAGCGGGCATGGGTCGACCTCCCGCTGAGCGATGACGTCCGGCCGGTGACCGAGCCGGCCCAGCTCATGGAGCCGCTCGGGGTGGGCGATCCCCTTGACGGTGCCTGGGTTCACCAGCCGTTCCCCTATCTGCTGGTGGAAGTCGCCGACCCGGCCGAGCTGGCCAGGGCCGCCCCCTCCCCGGCCGGCCCAAGCCTCTGCTATCTGTACTGCTGGACGGCCGGGGATCGCCTCCGAGCCCGCTTCTTCGCTGCCGGCCACGGCGTGGTGGAGGACCCGGCGACGGGGAGCGCGGCGGTGGCGCTGGCGGCGCGGCTGCGGGCGCAAGGGCGCGAGGACGGGGACCTGGTCATCGAGCAGGGGATCGAGATGGGTCATCCCTCCCAGATACGGATCTCGTGGTCCGGCGCCCGGGGCGCCCTCGGCGGGACCGTCCGCCAGGCCGAGCTCGTGGAGCTGGACGTATGACGGTCGGCAGCGACCGGAAGGAAGTCACCGAGTCGGAAGTGGGACCGGGCTAGGCCTCGTCCCTCACCGGACCGGCTCGGCCGCTGCGTCCTCACCCCGTAGACTCCCCTCATGGCAGCCGAAGGTTCTCGCTCGGCGGTGGTCGCCGCCTTCATCGGCAACTCGGCGATTGCCATCGCCAAGTTCATCGCCGCCGGCATCAGTGGTAGCGCCGCCATGCTCTCGGAGGGCTTCCACTCGGTGGCCGATGTCGGCAACCAGGGGCTGCTACTGCGTGGTCTCTCGACCTCCCAGCGCCCGGCCACCGCCGTCCATCCGTGTGGCCGGGGCCCGGAGGTGTACTTCTGGAGCTTCATGGTGGCGGTGATGCTCTTCGTGGGGGGCGCCGTGCTCGCCTTCCAACACGGTTTGGAAGCGGTGCGCCATCCGCATCCGGTGGAGAGCCCCGTCACCAACTTCGTGGTGCTCGGACTGGCGATCGTCATCGAGGCTTTCACCTTCCGGGTGGCCTACAAGGCCTTTCAGCGCATCCGAGGAACTCGCTCGTGGTGGTCGTCGATCCGATCCACCAAGGACTCGGCGGTGCTGGTCGTGCTGTTGGAGGACGCCGCCGCCATGGCCGGGCTGGTGGTGGCGCTGGTCGGGCTGCTCATCGCCAACGCCACCGGCAACCCGGTCTGGGACGGTGTGGCTTCGTTGGTGATCGCGCTGATCCTGGCGACCGTGGCGGTGATCCTGGCGATCGAGACCAAGGCCCTGCTGATCGGGGAGGCAGCCAGCCGGGCCGACCGGGCGGCAATCCGGTCGACGGTGCTCGCGTTTCCGGAGGTGGACGGGGTGGGCCGGCTCATGACCATGCAGCTGGGTCCGGAGGAGGTCCTGGTCAACATCGAGGTGGACCTGGCCCGCGAGGCCGGCCCGCCCGAGCAACTGATCGACCGGGTGGAGTCCGCCATCCGGGAGGTGATCCCGGCCGCCAAGAACATCTTCGTCGAGCTCGAGGCCGGCGCCCGTGGCTGAGGCGTCGGCACCGGCGTCGTCGGCCAATCTGGGACCCGGGTTCGACACACTGGCGCTGGCACTCGAGTTGCGCTGTCGGGTGGAAGCCCTGGCGGCAGACGAATGGACGGTTCACCATGCCGGGCGCGAGCGTCCCGAGGCCGGCAGTGAAGACGCGGTGCTCATGGCCGCTCGGGTGGCCACCGATGACGAACTGCCGCTCTCGTTGCGGGTGGACAACGACGTGCCGTTGGGTCGCGGTCTCGGCTCGTCGGCTGCGGCGGCGGCGGCCGGGGCCACTGCCGCCCTGCTGGCGGTGGGAAGGGAGGTCGATCCGCTCCGGGTCTACCGCTTGGTCACGGATCTCGAAGGGCACCCGGACAACGCCGCCGCCACCGTGTTCGGTGGACTGGTGGCGGCCCTGCCCGACCGGGCGATTCGGCTGGGGCTCCATCCGGATCTGGTTCCGGTCCTGGCCGTGCCCGATCGTCGCCTGTCGACCCGGGCCGCCCGCCGACTGGTGGCCGACCAGGTGGCCCGCTCGGTGGCGGTGAGGAGTCTGGCTCGGCTGGTGGCGTTGACCGAGGGGTTGCGTACCGGCGACTCCGACCTCCTGACCGCCGCCGGCGGCGACGAGCTGCACGAGGCGCCTCGCAACGCCGTCCATCCCGACGTCGGGGCCCTGATCGACCTGGCGGCCGAGGCGGGAGCCTTGCATGCCTGCTGGTCGGGGGCGGGGCCGTCGGTATTGGCTTTCGCCACCGATCCGGCCGAGCTGGTCAGGGCGTGGGAGTCCGTCCTGGATGGAGCTGGGAGAGTGCTGACCCCGGGGGTGGCCCAGCAGGGTCTGCTGTGGGACGGATCGGCCTCCCAGGACTAGGTTTGGAGGTATGGAGCGGCCTGGGATCGAACGTGCGGTGGTGGCGCGCGCGGTGCACAAGCACCTGCGGCGGAATCCAGAGCACGTGACCCACATCCCCTCCCATCTGGCCGCGGTCGTCTACCGGATCACCTTCCCCGACGAGACGCTGCTC
>JBFGJL010000203.1:0-4163 GCA_041577235.1 Acidimicrobiia bacterium
CTCCAGCCGTCCGGCTTCCGCCTCCGACATGGTCCGGAGATCCTCGAGGAGGCGCTCCATCACCACCGCCTCCTCGAACACTGGGGCCAGGTGCTCCCGGTCGGGAGGGTGGACGCCGTCGATCAGCGCCTCCACCCCACCGCGGATGACGGTGAGGGGGGTGCGCAGCTCGTGCCCCAGGTCGGCCAGCAGGCGACGACGGCGCTCGTCCTCCCGTTCCAGCCGCTCCGCCATCCGGTTGAACGACTCCCCCACCCCCCGCAGCGATGGTGGGCCGATGGGTTCGACCCGGGCCCGGTAGTCGCCGTCCGCCAGCCGGCCGATGGCGTTGATCAATCCCCGCACCGGCCACCAGGCGCCCCGGAACGCCCAGCGCAGGACGACCGCCCCGACGGCCAGCACCAGCAGCGTTCCCCCGACAGCTCGGAACCGACCGGGTCCGCTCAGGGCCCCCAGGCCGGCTCCCACCGCCGCTCCCAGCAGGACTCCGAGCAGGACCAGGGCGAACACGATGAAGAGCAACCGGCGGAACATGTGGCGGCGGAAACCGCCCCAGGCAACGGACCCCGGTCCGCCCGCCGGCGGCCACGGCTCCCCGTGCGGCCACCAGGGAGGGGCGGGATGCCGCCACCGGTCACGCATCGGCGAAGCGGTACCCGACGCCGTGCACGGTGAGCAGGTATCGAGGACGACGAGGATCGGGCTCCAGCTTGCGGCGGATGTTCTTGACGTGGGCGTCGACGGCCCGCTCGTACGAGTCGAAGGCCACGCCGTGCACGGCGTCGAGCAGCTGGGAGCGGGTGAACACCCGACCCGGTTCCCGGGCCATGGTGAGAACCAACTGAAACTCGGTCGGGGTCAGCTGCACCGGTCGGCCGCCCACCTCCACTCTCATCTTCGGGACATCGATGGTCAGCCCTCCGGCCCTCACCACCTCGGCGGCGTCGGGCCCACCGTCGACCCGGCGCAGGACCGCCCGTACCCTCGCCACCAGCTCTTTGGGGCTGAACGGCTTGACGATGTAGTCGTCGGCTCCCAGCTCCAGCCCCACCACTCGATCCGACTCGTCGCTGCGGGCGGTGAGGATGATGATCGGGGTGGCTGCATAGCGCCGCACCGCCCTGGTGACGTCCAGCCCGTCCATACCCGGCAAGCCCAGATCGAGGATGATCAGGTCGGGCTTGGCCTGCCTGGCCACGGCCACCGCCCCGGGACCGTCGGAGGCGGTCAGCACCGAATACCCGGCCTCGGTGAGGTAGTCCCGCACCAGCCGGGTGATCTTCAGTTCGTCGTCGACGACCAACACCGTTCTCATCGTCGTCATTCTCCCCGGTGCCGGCGGGCGGGGCCACCGCCGGGCCCCGCCCCGGCCTTCGGTCAGGTCGCCGGCGCCGGAGGCTCCGAACCTTCGTGGGCCTGCCGGTGCCACTCGGTGAAGTGGTCTTCGGCCCGTCGCCGCATGTCGGCCCAGCCGGGATGGCCCTCGCCACTCCAGCGGCCGCCGGGCCGGCGCCAGAAGAACAGCCGGGTCACGAGGCCGACGAGGAGCACGAGGATGAACACCCTGAAGAGCAGGCCGAAGAACCCAAAGGCCCAGTATCCGGGGTAGAGGCCGCGACGAAGGGTCTCGCCGTCGGCGCCGGCCACCAGCGCGTCCTGGTAGCCGGCCTGGTAGAGGCCGGTCCCGACCGCCACCAATCCTCCCACCACCACCAGAGTGAGCACGATCCTGCCGAGCATCCGCCGATTCATCATTCGCTCCTTTCGTGAGGCTGCTCCGGCATCTTCTCTCCGCCATGTGGAGAGATCGTGAAGGCGAGGAGGACGATTCGTGTACGGGTGTCCCCTGGTGCGGTTGGTAGCGTCGGAGTAGAAGGGAGAAGCATGTCGTTGCCCGATCTGTCCGCCGACCAGCCCTCCGAACCCACCCCGGCCGAGCCCGAGACCGCTTCCGAGGCGGCACCGGCCCCCGAGCCGTCCGACCACCGACCCGTTGCGGACGACCAGACCCAGCCGGCGGCCCCATCCCCACCACCGGAGGCGGACGGTGCCGCTCCGGACCAGCCGACGGAAACCCCTGCCGAGGAAGGGGAGGCGACACCTCCGTCGACGGGTCGCGCCGGCGTCGATGGAGCCGGCCCCCGACGCTGGTTCCGTCGCCGCCCGGACTCGGAGGGCGGACGCCCCCTGATCAGCGGCGACGACCTCGACCGGCTGACGGCGGACCTCCATCGGCTCCGCTCCCGGCTCACCCAGCCATCGCCCGACGAGGCGCGGCTGCGAACCCGCATCTCGATCGCCGCCCGTGAGTTGGCCTCACGGGCGGCCCCCGACGGGCCCGAACCGTGGGCCGGAGCCGCCGCCGGCCTGATCGGGGATGCCCGACGAGCACTGGAGGCCGGCCAGGTGGTGGACGGCTGGCAGCTGCTGCGGGCGGCCGAGCGACAGCTGGTGGACGGCCGGGAGAGCGAGGAGCTCGAGGACGACCTCGAGACGACCCGCCTCCGCCTGTTGGAGCTGGCCCCGGCGGCCGCCGACAAGGTGCCCTCCCGCCAGCCCAAGGATCTCGGCGCCCTCCGGGGGATCGTACGGCGGGTGCGAGGGTTGCTCGACTCCTACCTCGACGAGCTGGGCCGGATCGTCCACCAACGATCGCGCATGCTGGGACACGTGGCGCTGCTGCTGTGGTCCGTCCTGATCCTGGCCGGGCTGGCGGTATCCCTCGGCCTGCCCGGGTCCAGCCCGGGCCGGGTGCTCTCCTCGTTCGGCAGCTACGTGACGGTGGTGGGACTGGGGGTCGCCGGAGCGGTGATCAGCCGGGCGCTGGCCGGGGAGAACAACCGGGGCCAGCAGGTGCAGGCGGCGATGAACCCGCTTCTCATCCACCTGTTCCGGCTCGGTTTGGGGGGAACGGCCGCCCTGGTGGTGGTGGTGCTCTTGCAAGCGAACGTACAGGGCCTGCTCGATGCCTCCGGCCCGAACGCCTACCCCTTCGCCCTGGCCGCCGGGTTCACCGAACGCCTGGCCGACCGGGTGTTCGCGTCCACCGAGCGGAGCTGCCGAGATCTGGCGGCCCGATCGCTGGGGGTCGACCAGAGCTGAGCCGACCGGGTGGCCGGAGCCGTGACCCGGTGATCATTCGCCTGTGGAGCCGGCCGCCTTGGCGGCGATCTCCTCGACGATGTCGGCGTTGGCCAGGGTGGTGATGTCACCGAGCTGCCGCTGCTCGGAGATGTCGCGCAGCAGCCGCCGCATGATCTTGCCGGAGCGGGTCTTGGGCAGATCGTCGGTGAAGACGATCGACTTGGGTTTGGCGATCGGCCCGATCTTGGCGGCGACGTGGTCGCGCAGCTCCACGATCAGCTCGTCGTCCCCCGCCACCCCCGACCGAAGGGTGACGAAGGCGGCGATCGCCTGACCGGTGATCTCGTCCTTCCGCCCCACCACCGCCGCCTCGGCCACGGCCGGATGGTCGACCAGCGCCGACTCGACCTCGGTGGTGGAGATGTTGTGGCCGGAGACCAGCATGACGTCGTCCACTCGCCCCAGCAGCCACAGGTAACCGTCCTCGTCCCGCTTGCAGCCATCGCCCGGGAAGTAGACGCCGGGGAACCGTGACCAGTAGGTGTCGACGTAGCGCTGGTCGTCCCCGTAGATGGTCCGCAACATGGAGGGCCAGGGACGGCGGATCACCAGATAGCCGCCCCCGCCCGGGGGGACGGGGTTGCCCTCCTCGTCGACCACGTCGGCGAAGACGCCCGGGAACGGGCGGGTGGCCGAGCCGGGCTTGGTGGAGGTCACCCCCGGAAGGGGAGTGATCATGATCGCCCCGGTTTCGGTCTGCCACCAGGTGTCGACGATCGGACACCGCCCCCCGCCGATGTGCTCGTGGTACCACATCCACGCCTCCGGATTGATCGGTTCCCCCACGGTGCCGAGCAGTCGCAGCGACGAGAGGTCGTGCCGGGCCGGATACTGATCGCCCCACTTCATGAAGGCACGGATGGCGGTGGGGGCGGTGTAGAAGACGGTCACGCCGTAGTCCTCGATGATCTGCCACAACCGGTCGTTGTCCGGGAAGTTGGGGGCCCCCTCGTACATGACGCCGGTGGTCCCGTTGGCGAGGGGGCCGTAGACGATGTACGTGTGGCCGGTGACCCAGC
>JBFGJL010000204.1:0-4162 GCA_041577235.1 Acidimicrobiia bacterium
GATGTCGTGCTCGTGGGTGTTGCCGTCGTCGTCGACGAACAGGTCGGAGCCGGCTCCGGCCGTGTACCCGAGCGCCCGCACCAGGAAAGAGGCCATCTGGGCCCTGGTGACCGGATCGTTCGGGCAGTAGCGGTCGTTGGTGGGCGGGTTGCACCCGAGGGTGACCCCGGCGGTGGCCAGCCGGTCGATGTCGGTCTCGAAGGTGTTGCCGTCGTCGTCGACGAACAGGTCGGAGCCGGCTCCGGCGGTGTACCCGAGCGCCCGCACCAGGAAGGCGGCCATCTGGCCGCGGGTGACGAGGTCGTTGGGGCAGAAACGGTCGTTGGCCGGAGGGTTGCAGCCCTTGGTGATGCCCTGCTCGGCGAGCCACTCGATGTCGGCCTGGAAGGTCGAACCGGCGATGTCGACGAACCCGGAGGGGCTGGGAGGCGGAAGCGCCTCGCACGCCGCCCCCGCCTCCAAGAACCAGGGGCAGGAGGTGGGGTCGGTGCGAAAGGCGTCGATCAGGAGGGCCGACACCTTCTCCTTCCCCGACTCGGAGGGGTGGTTGCCGTCGGCGAAGTCCTCGCAGAGCCAGGTGAGGCCGTCGCTGCGGGGGTTGACCCCGTCGGCCCACAGATAGGCGCCCCACGCCATCCAGGGGGCCATCACCGGCCCGGCCGCCGGGTCGGAGTTGAGGTTCCCCACCCCGTTGATCTGGTCCTCGATCGCCCATTTGACCCCGAACCCGGTCTGGTAGGCAAAGGGCTCGGGATTGAGGGTGGAGTAGCCGCCGAAGATCCGGCTCGAGAAGTAGGCGATCTGGATGTTCGGGTAGTTGGTGCGGAGATTGCGGGCGACCTGGGCCAGGTCGTCGCGGAACTGTTCGGCATCGGAGGGGAAGGCACCGGAGGGGGCGAGCTGGGCCAGCTTCACCCAGGCCACCTGCACCTGTTGGGCGGTCACCCCGGCGTCGTTGAGGCGGCCGCCGGCCACGCCCCAGGTCTCGGCGTTGGGATCGAGCCATTCCGAGATGGGCTTGCCCCCTTGCGCCCCGTTGACCAGCACCAGATCGGAATCGAGGTCGGCCAGTGCCCCCGCCTCGGTCATGAAGGTGTCGAACTCCTGGTTGGTGTTCGAGATCCCGATCGATATCAGGACCACCTTCCCGCCGGCGCTGGGCTGCCCGGCACCGTCGAGGGGCTGAATGGCGGCGGCCGCCTCGCCGCCCCGCGCCAGGTGCCCGGCCGGAGCCGCGTTGCTGCCGCCGGGGTAGAGACCACCCTGTTCGCCCTGGTAGGTGCCGGTCCCCAGGTCGCTGAGAGGGGTGAAACCCACCGAGGCGTTCCCCGGGAAGGAGCACACTGCCTGGGCGGCCGCCGGCGGGCTCGCCGGCACCACGGCCAGGAGGGTGGTGAGCGCCAGCACGGTCACCATCGATCTGCGAATCACCAGAGAACCCCCTTCGCCGGGATCGGCACGCGGCCCCCGGGGCCGATCGTCGTCTGTGGGAAGGCACCACTCTGAGTGATAGAGTGGCCTATCCGCCGGTCGGAGATGCTACTACTCACGATGCGATCGGCAGGGGTCGAGGTGAGCGGGGTTGGTTCCCGGTGCCAGGTCGGGAAGGAGGACGGGTGAAGCCGATGGTGAGCAGGGCAGAGTCACCTGCGGTGCTGCACGATTCCGCCGGTGGGGCGACGGAGCTGGCCTTCCTCGGTCCGGACGGGGACCGCATCCTGGGGGCCACCCATCTACCGGCTGGCCCGCCGGTGGGAGGGGTGGTGATCTGTAGCGCCTTCGGGGCCGAGTTCCTCAAGAACAACCGGCGGGAGGTCATGCTCTCCCGGGCGCTGACCGAGCTGGGCTTGGCGGTTCAGCGCTTCCACTACCGCGGCACCGGCAGCAGCGACCGTGCCATCGACTTCGCCACCTTCCCGACCATGTGCGAAGACGCCGCCCGCGCTGCCGATCACCTCCGTCGGCGGGCCGGAGTGGACGACCTGACGCTGGTCGGAACCCGACTGGGTGGCCTGGTGGCCGCCCAGGCGTCGGCCGAGCGGGCCTGGCCGCTGGTGCTGTGGGAGCCGGCGACTCAGGGGCACAAGTATTTCCGCAGTGTGCTGCGGTCGCTGATGATGTTCCGGGTCCGCCAGGAGGCCGGCGGCCCTCCTCCCACTCGCGACCAGCTGCTGGAGCAGTGCCGGTCTGACGGGTACGTCGACGTGATGGGATTCTCGTTGACGTGGCCGCTCTACGAGTCCTTGGGATCGGCCACGCTGGCCGGCGTGATCGGACCCGCGCCTCGGCCCCTGTTGCTGCTCCAGATCGGAAGGCGGGCCGATCTGAGCCGGGAGTACGCCGCCCTGCTCTCCGACCTCGCCGATCAGGGCTTCGAGGTGGAAGGGGTGCCGGTGGAGCGGGACGAGGTGTGGTGGTTCCAGGACGAGGTGTTCTTGGCGGAGGAGCAGCGCGAGCTGGGTCAGCTCCTCATCGACCGCACTCGCGGCTGGTTCGAGGGGAGGCTGGCGTGACCCCGGCCACCACGACCGCCGAGCGGCCGGTCTTCTTCCCCGCCGCCGACGAGACCCTGTTCGGAATCCATACCGCCCCGGCGGGTGAACCGCGCGGGGTGGGGGTCGTCATCATTCAGGGCGGGGACACGGTCAACGTGGCGCTCATGCGGAACCGGGCATCGACCCGGCTGGCGCGGACGCTGAGCGGGTTGGGCTTCGACGTGCTCAGGTTCGACTACCACGGCCTCGGCGAGAGCACCGGCCTGGTGGAAGAGCTCCATCTCGACCGTCCATTCGAGGCGGACGTGGTGGCGGCCGCCGACTGGATGCGGGCGGCCGGGCTCCAGCATTTCGTGCTGGCCGGCGCCTGTTTCGGGGCGCGGTCCGCCCTCACCGCCGCCCCCCTCGTTCCGGGAGTGGTGGGGGTGATGGCGGTGACACCTCCGGTGGCGGGCTACGCCCGCAGCGATG
This sequence comes from Acidimicrobiia bacterium, assembly GCA_041577235.1. Lineage (GTDB taxonomy): Bacteria > Actinomycetota > Acidimicrobiia > Spongiisociales > DATADW01 > JBFGJL01. The sequence goes on from JBFGJL010000204.1 coordinate 2,967, forward strand.
CCAGCGCCGAGCGCATGGCCCGGGACCGCAGCCTGGGGGACTACGCCCGGCGGGCGCTCCGTCCGGCCACCCTCCGGCGGTTGCGCCACGCCCAGTTCCGCAAGACCTACCTGCGCTTGGCCAGCAGCAAGCTTCGATCGCTGGGCCGCCGCCTGCTGGGGGGACCCGGCTCGGATCTGTCCTGGGTGAGCAACCGCTTCCTGGACCCGCTGGAGTGGCTGGCGGGCGAAGGAGTGCCCACCCTGGTCGTGTACGGCCAGGCCGACCCGTTGTTGCGAGAGTTCGAACGAGCCCGCCGGGGCCGGCTGGGGGCCATCTTGGAGCAGGGAGCGGGGGTGCTGGAGCTGCACACCGACACACCCGGGGTGGTGCACGGTCTCGTCACGGTCGACGTGCAGGAGGCCTTCCTGGGCCTGGCGGTCGATTGGATCTCCCGGGTGACGGCGCCGGGGGCGCATCAGCCTCCGAAGAACGCCACCAGCTGATCACCCATCAGCTCTCGACCATCGTCGTTGGCGTGACACCCGTCCTGAGTCTGTTCGGCGGAGAGCGGGCCCAGCCGGGGGCCGGGGAGCACCAGGTCCTCGGCGATCAGGCGGTCGACCACCTCGTCCATGCGTTCGGGACCGCCCGGTCCGGAGATGTCACACACGTGCCCCTCCTCGTATCGGGGCTGGGCGGAGGCGTAGACGGGGAGGCCGGGGGCGAGGCGCTCGATCTCGTCCAGCACGATCCGAGCCTGCTCGTAGGTGTCGCGGTTCTTGATCGTGCACAGGCCCCACCACATGGCGCTCGTGCCGGGATGGGAGGCGAGCAGGTCGGTGAAGGCCGCCCAGAAGATGCTGTCGGGGCCGAGCCGGTCGGCCCATTTCCCCACCGCCCCACCTCCGTACGGAACTCCCTGGGCCGGCCACAGTCCCTCGCCGCCCACCCGGTGGTAGCCGTCGACCGCGTTGTGGATGACCGAGCAGCCCACGTAGCCCACCATCCCGGCCGGGCCGGGAGCGGTTGCCTCCGAGGTGAGGGAAGGAGCGGTCACGGTCGTGGTCGGAGGCGGGGCGGTGGAGGTGGAGCCGATGGTGGTGGGCGGGGGTGCCGGCGCCGTGGTGGCTGGCGAGAGAGGAGCGCCGGCGCAGGCCATGCCCACCAGGGCGACCAGCACCGCCGGGACCGTCCGGCGGATCACCGCGGCATCC
>JBFGJL010000205.1:0-4126 GCA_041577235.1 Acidimicrobiia bacterium
GGAGACCGAAGGCGAGGGTCTTACCCGAGCCGGTCTTGGCCTTCCCGGTCACGTCTCGCCCGGCCAGACCGTCGGGCAGCACCAGCCGCTGGATCGGGAAGGGCCGGTCGATCCCGACCGACCGGAGCACATCGACCAGATCGGGGGCAACGCCCAACCGATCGAACGTGATCGGCCGGTCGGAACGGTCGTCGTGCACGGCAACCTCGGAGAGGGTCGGGGGGTAGGAACGGTCCCAACCTAGCCGCCCGGCTACGCCAGCCCAATCCGGTCGAGCCGACGCCGCAGCCCCGACGGACGACCGTCCGGTCGCCGGAGGAGTAGGTTGGGCCACGTCGGTCGACGGAGGCGAGGGAAGATGGATTTCCACGTGAACCCGGCGCAGCTGGCGAAGTCACCCTTGTTCAGCGGCATGAGCGACAGTGACCTCGAAGACATCGCCGCCAAATCGATCAAGGTGTATGTGCGGGAAGGGATGCACCTGATCAAGCAGAGCGAGGACGAGAAAGGGTTCGACTTCTTCGTGGTGTTGGGGGGCACCGCCAAGGTCGAGGTGGGAGGCGAGCAGATCGCCGAGCTCGGTCCTGGAGACGTGTTCGGGGAGATGTCGCTGCTGTCGGGCCGCGGCCGTAACGCCGATGTGACCGCCACCTCCGAGATGACCCTCGCCACGATGATGATCTGGGACTTCCGGGCGTTGACCGAGCGCCATCCCCACCTCGAGTCCCGGATCCGCCAACTGGCCGAGGACCGCGCCCGGACCTGACGTCGCCGCCACCGGAACCCGTCCCCAACCCACCGACGCGTCGCGGGTCCACTTGCCGAGGAGGGCGGGCCCGACTTCGACGCAGACGGCTCCGCGCCCTGCCACCATGTCCCCATGCGATGGCTGGCCCGAACCTATCTCCGGCTCCGAGGGTGGCAGATCGTCGGTGAGCCGCCGGCGCCCATGCGCTACGTGGCGATCGGGGCGCCCCACACCTCCAACTGGGACTTCGTCACCTTCCTGGCGGTCGTCTCCCGTCTCGGGCTCCCGGCCAAGTATCTCGGCAAGGACACTCTGTTTCGCTGGCCGTTCGGGGGGTTGATGCGCCGCCTGGGCGGGATCCCGGTTCGGCGCGACCGGGGAGAGCAGACGGTGGCCGGCGTGGTGGAGGAACTGGCCGGCGTCGACCGGATGGCGCTGGTCATCGCTCCCGAGGGCACCCGCCGTGCTGCTCCCTTCTGGCGGTCGGGCTTCTACCGGATCGCCGAGGCCGCTCGCCTGCCGATCGTGCTCGGCTTCGTCGACTACTCCCGCAAGGTGGCCGGAGTGGGCCCCACCCTCTACCCCACCGGCGACGTGGGCGCCGACATGGCAAAGATTCGTGCCTTCTACGCCGACAAGGTCGGTCGCGTTCCTGAGGGCCAGGGACCGGTACGCCTCCGTGAAGAGGTCGATGCAGATCCCGACCAGGCCGCTGAACGAGGGCGGGACTGAATCGGCCGTCTCGCCCGCACCCGACCGGCCGGCAGCCGTGACGCTAGGGTGGCGGACAAGCGGGAGGTGGCGGGATGCCCCAACATCCCATCGAGATCATTCTCCTGAAGCAGTGGGCCGGCTACATCGCCATCCCCACCTGGATCGCCGACGCCGAGGGCAACCTCGTCTACTACAACGAGCCGGCCGAAACCATCCTCGGGGTCCGGTTCGACGAGGCGGGGCCGATGCCCGCCTCCACCCTGGCCGAGCAGTTCGTCACGACCAGTCTCGACGGCGAGCCGGTTCCGACCGAGGAGCTTCCACTGGTGATCGCCCTGCAGAAACGAATCCCCGCCCACCTGCCGCTTCGGATCAAGGCCTTCGACGGGTCGTGGCGCAACATCGAGGTCACCGCCCTTCCCATCGAGGGTCAGGGCGGCACGATCTTGGGGGCGATGGCGTCGTTCTGGGAGATGGACTCGTGAAGGTGCGGCTCTGGGGTACCCGCGGCTCGGTCCCCCGGGCGGGTCCGGACACCGTCCGTTACGGCGGTGACACGTCTTCGGTGGAGGTTCGCAGCGATGGCGCCTTGTTGGTGCTCGATGCCGGTTCGGGCATCGGCCGGCTGGGAAGCGACGAACCCTGGCCCGAGCGGATCGATGTTCTCATCAGCCACCTGCACATGGATCACATCCAGGGACTCGGCTTCTTCGGCCCGCTGTTCGATCCGGAGGTGATGGTCCATCTCTGGGGGCCCGTGTCGCCCACCATGCAACTGTCCGCCCGTATCCGGCGCTACCTGTCACCTCCGCTGTTCCCGGTCCGCCTGCGCGACCTGCCGGCGGTGGACGTCCATGACGTGGAGACCGGCCGGTTCCGGGTGGGGCCCTTCGAGGTCGAGGCGGACCTCATCTGCCACCCGGGACCCACCCTCGGGTATCGCATCAGCGATGGGAACGGCACCCTCGCCTACCTGTCGGACCACGAACCTGCCCTCGGAGTGCGCGACTTTCCCGACGCCCCCGAGTGGACTTCGGGCCACGACCTGGCGGCCGGTGCCGACGTGTTGATCCACGACACCCAGTACACACCCGAGGAGTACCGGCACCGGGTGGGATGGGGTCACAGCTCACTCGATCACACGCTCGCTTTCGCCGGCCAGGCGGAGGTGAAACGCCTGGTCACCTTCCACCACGACCCCGACCATGCCGATCCGTTCCTGGACGACCTCCACCATGTCGCCGTCCGCCAGGACCTGAGCTTCGAGCTGATCCCGGGGGCGGCCGACACCGTCATCGAGGTCTGAACATCACCGAGCAGGCTGCGCGACGCACTCTCTCCGGGGTGTGGCAGCGCTCCGGCAAAGCCGGGAAAGCGGTCGATTCCGGTACACTACCGCCACCGTGATCGCCGCCGTGAAGCCCCGCCGCGCTCGCCCCATCTCGTACGCTCGGGACCTCTGGGCGCGCCGCGAGTTCACCTGGTTTCTGGCGTTGGGGAGGATGAAAGCCCAGAACGCCTCGACGGTGCTGGGGCTGGTCTGGTGGATCGTCAACCCCTTGCTGCTGGGGATGATCTACCTGCTGGTGTTCGGAGTAGTTCTGCAGAGCGCCCGGGCGCAGCCGGACTACCTGGGCTACCTGCTCTCCGGCATCTTCGCCTTCTACTACACCCGGCAGGCGGTCAACGGAGCCGCCTCCAGCTTGCTGACCAGTGCCCGGATGATCGCCAACCTCAGGTTTCCGAGACTGGTTCTGCCGCTCGCCTCCCTGGTCGAGGCGGCGGCCGGCTTCTTGGCGTCGCTGCTCGTCCTCATCCTCACCGTCGGTCTGTACGGCGGCCATTGGCCGAACGCGCAGTTCCTGCTGCTCGTTCCGGCCTTCCTCCTCCAGACCATGTTCAACCTGGGGATCTCGGGGGTAGTCGCCCGGCTGGCCCTGCCGTTCCGTGACCTCCACAACCTCGTTCCCTATCTGATGCGGCTGTGGCTCTACCTGTCGCCCATCATCTGGCCGCTGTCCATGCTGGAGAACGCCCCCGAATGGGCTCAGCAGGTGCTGACGGCCAACCCCATGTTCTCGATCCTGGGCCTCTACCGGATGGCCTTCCTGGGCTGGCCGTTCGAGCTGCAGACCTTGCTCACGGCCGCCGCCTGGTCGGTGGGTTCGGTGCTCGTGGGGGTGTGGGTGTTCGTCCGGGCCGAGGACAAGATGGCGCGCTACCTGTGAACGACTCCGCCATCATCGCCAAAGATCTGCGGGTGGAGTACCGCCCCTACGTCGACCAGCGTCCGACCCTGAAAGGGATGCTGCGCGGTCGTCGGCGGACCCGCAACACGGTCGTGGCCCTCAACGACGTGTCGTTCGAGGTCGCACGGGGTGAGGGCTTCGGCATCATCGGGCCCAACGGGGCCGGGAAGAGCACCCTGCTCAGGGTGCTGGCCCGCACGCTGCAGCCGGATGCCGGGACGATCGACGTACGGGGCGAGACCTCCACCCTGCTCGCCCTGGGGGTGGGATTCAACCCGGAGCTGTCGGGGCGTCGCAACGTCTTCTTGGGGGGCCTGGCCGGCGGTCTCACCCGGGTCGAGGTGGAGGAGCGGTTCGACCAGATCGTCGGTTTCGCCGAGCTCCATCACGCCATCGACCGGCCCCTGAAGACTTA
>JBFGJL010000206.1:0-4120 GCA_041577235.1 Acidimicrobiia bacterium
CGGCCTGGGCGGCGGTGAGCCGGCCGGTACGGCGGTCGGTTCCCTCGTCGGCGTCGACCTCGCCGGCCTGGTTCTCGTAGACCCCGTAGGCATCGACCAGGAGGATGAGGTCGGGGACGGCCGTCGGCCAGGCTCCCACCTGCTCCCGACCGCCCGGAGCCGAACCGAAGTAGCCCGTCTCCACCGAGAACGGCACTTTGAGGTGTTCCATCACCAGGCCCAGGGCTCGGTGCTCGCGAAAGCTGTCGTCGGGAACGGTCAGGTCGTACACGAGCAGGTCGAGCGGCTGCTCCGGCAGGGCGAGCCAGCGGGCGTAGCCGACCGTGGGCCAGATCACCAGGGCCAGCACCAACAGCACCGCTCCGATCGCCAGACCGAGCTTCAGCCGGGCGTAGCGTCGCATCAGCCGGCCCCTCGCCCGGCGACGAGAGCCGCCCGGAGACGGTAAGAGCGAAGGGTGCCGGCGACGATCGACATCAGGCGGCGGCGCTGTCGTCCTCGGCTGCCAGGTTGGCCACCCCGGCCCGCTGCATGTCCCCCCAGACCTTGCGCCGCGGGTTCCACAACATGGCACGGATCCGCCACCACACGGTCCGCTGCCTGATGCCGATCTGCTCGGCCACGGCCAGCATCAGTAGGCGGGCGGCGTCGCGGGGCCGCTGGTAGTAGCCGAAGCGCTCGTCGAGAAAGAGGGCCAGCAGCGTGTTGGCCGCCCCCAGGGCGAGGGCGATCAGCAGGAGCGGAATGGCGATCTCGTAGTTGAGCACCTGGAAGAGGACCGCAAGCGGGACGGCGACCCATCCGACGAACTCGATGACCGGAGCCAGGAACTCGAAGGCGACGAAGGACGGCCACGCCACCATCCCCATGAATCCGTAACGGGGGTTGAAGAGCATGCCCCGGTACTGCCAGATCACCTGCATCAGGCCCCGGTGCCAGCGAATCCGCTGCTTGCGCAGCACCTCCGGCGAGATGGGAGCCTCGGTCCATGCCACCGCGTCCGGGGCGTACACCACCCGGTAGGGCCGCCGCCGGCGGCGAAACTCCCGATGGAGGCGCATGGTGAGCTCCATGTCTTCACCGAGATGACCTTCCCGGAATCCGCCCACGTCGATCACCGCCTGCTTCTGGAACAGGCCGAACGCTCCCGACACGATGGGGAGTGCTCCGAGGTCCGACCATCCGGGTCGGGCAGCGATGAACGAGCGCACGTACTCGACCACCTGCGCCAGCTCCAGGGCGCTCCGAGGCAGGGCCACGTCCACCACCCGTCCCCGATCGACCGTGCACCCGTTGAGTGGCCGCACGTTGCCCCCCACCGCCACCGTCCTCCGGCGATCCTCGACGAAATGGCGCATCGCCCGCAGCAGACATTCCTCGTCGAGCACGATGTCGGCGTCCGTTGCCATGAAATAGGGATAGCGAGCGATGTTGATGCCGGCGTTGATGGCGTCGCCCTTGCCGCCGTTCTCCTTGTCGACCAGGACGATCGGCAGCGGGAACCTCGACCGGTAGATCTGTTTGATCGGCTGGGAGGGCAGCATCGGCCGGTAGGGCATGTCGACCGGTTCCATCCGGAAGGCTTCGATGAGCCGCTCGAGGGTGTCGTCCTTGCTGCCGTCGTTGACCACCACGATCTCTTTGGTCGGATAGCGCAACATGGTCATCGACCGGACCGCCTCGACGATGCCGACCGCTTCGTTGTAGGCCGGCATCACGATCGACACCGGTGGGGTGGTATCGGAGGCGAGCATGTCGTTCAGCCGGCCATGTCGGGCCGAGAAGGTCTCGCGCCGGAGTGAGCGGTAGGAGGCCAGGGCCAGCAACAAGAGCTGGCCTTCCATGGCTATGAAGAACATCAGGATCCCGTAGTTCACCAATTCGACGAATCTCATCCCGCCGCCTTTCTGGTCTCGGTCGATGAAGCCGGCTCGCCCAGGTGGTGGGCCAGCCCGAGTCTGCGAAAGCGATCGATCAGCAGCCAGGGCACCGATCCCGGTCCGGAGGCCTCGCCCTCGGCGACCGCCCGCCGCACCACCCCCGCCGAGAGAAGCCGCTCCACGGCGGCGTCTCGGGCGAACGGGTCGTCGCTGAGCAGCACGTCGACCAGCGCCGCCTCGCCGGAAGGAATACGGCTGAGGGCCTCCGCCGCGTTCTGGCGGACCCACCAGTTGGGGTCACACATCGCCTCTTGCAGCGGCTCGATGGCGCGGGGGTCGAGCTGCTTGCCGAGGGCGCCGGCGGCCTGCGCCCGCACCTCCCATTGCGGATCTCGGAGCGCCCGGATCAGGGCCGGGACGCACTGCGGTGTCCCGGCCGAGCCGAGGGCGGCGGCCGACCGGATCCGGACCTCCAGATCGGGGGAGGCCAGCGTCGCCAGCAGGGCCGGCTCGGCCCGCACATCGCCGATCACACCGAGCACCCGAACCATCAGCGGGAGGTGGTGGCTCTCGCCCTCGATATCGGGAAGGGAGAGCAGGAGGTAGCGGGCGAGATGGTTCACGGCGGTGTGCCCGAACTCCACCAGGGCGTCGGCGATGCGGTCCGCTCCCCAGTCCCGCGACTTCTCCAGGGTTCGCACCAGGCCGGGAACCGCCCGCTCGTCACCGATCTTGGCCAGGGCCATGGCGGCGTTCCATCGCACCGCCCGGACCGGGTCGTCCAGCGCCGTCAGCAGCGCATCCATCGTGGCGGGATCGGCGAACTCGGCCAGAGCCTCGCTGGCCATCACCCTCCGGCGCCGGCGGCGGGAGTGGCGAAGCGCGCCGAGGTAGCCGTCCACCACCCGCAGCTCCTGGGACAGGCGCAGGAGATTGTCCCGTTCGGTGCCCCGCAGGAAGCGCAGGAACTCCACCAGGGTCTCCAGGAAGACGGGGTCCTCGGCCCAGCGCCGGAGGATGGTGGGGGGATAGCCGGCCCGGGTGGCCAGCTCGCTGATGGCGCCCACGTAGGCCGCCCGACGGAACTCGGCGAACCGCTCGTACCGATGGCGCAGGTATTTGAACGCGAACAGGCCCAGGCCACCCATCAGGGTGAGGGTGGTGACGCCGGCCAGCGTGGTCAGGAGGTGGTCCGTCATGGGACCCCCTCACGGCGCGAGCGACCGTCCCCATACCTCGACCGTGAGGAGGCGAGGAGGGGTAGACGAATCGTGGCCGACCCGGCCACGGGGCCGCCACCCTTGAGCGCCATACAGAGTTTGTCGGCGTCCCGTCGGGACCCCTTGATCCTTTGGTGGACCCGATCAGGGCTTGCGGACGTGCGCCTTGGCCCGGGCCAGCAGCTCCGGAACGCTGAAAGGCTTTCGGATGAAGTCCACCGCCCCCAACTCCAGACTGCGGACGATCTCCTCGTCGGAGTGCACGGCCGAGATGAACATGACCGGGGACTGGCGACCGGCGTCGGCCCAACGCTGCATCACCTCCGGCCCCAGCATCCCCGGAAGCATCATGTCGAGCAGGATCAGATCGAAGTCCTGCTCCAGCCCCAACGCCAGCGCGTGGAGACCGTCGTAGGCGGAGGTGACCGACCAACCGAGGCCCTCGATGCTTCGGGCCAGGAGATAGGCGACCGTCCGGTCATCCTCCGCGATCAGAACATGGGGGACCGGGGCGTCCGGGCTCAATCCACCACCGGCCTGGTCGGCCCTACCAACCTCACCAGCGGGACCACCGGCATCCGCGGACGGCCCGACAGGACCCACGCCGACGGAGAAGGCCGGTCGGGAGGAGAGGCCGCCCCCCCGTTCAACTCGGACTCCCAGTCGGAGATGGCCGCCATGATGGCGGCCGCCTCGTAGGGCCCGGCCCCACCTCGGATTCGGACGCGCTCAACCATCGACCGGCTCCACCAACTCGACCAGCGTACCGGCGACGGCGCGAGGATGGACGAAGGCGATGCGGGCTCCGCCTCCGCCGGTGCGCGGCACCCGATCGATCAGCTCCACGGAAGCACCCTCGAGGTGCGCCAGGGCTCGTTCCAGGTCGGCAACGGCCAGGGCCAGGTGATGGAGCCCCTCCCCTCGCCGCTCGAGGAAGCGTCCCACCGGAGAGCCGGCCGAGAGCGGTTCTAGCAGCTGCACGAAGCTGCCTCCCACCGGGAGCATCGCCTCCTCCACCCC
>JBFGJL010000207.1:0-4117 GCA_041577235.1 Acidimicrobiia bacterium
CCTGCCCCCTCCTATTTCCCGATCGTGATGGCGGCCGGGATCCCGCTGGTCTTCTACGGGATCATCTATCACCTGCAGCCGTGGGGAATCCCGCTGATCGTGATCGGCGCCCTCGTGTCGATGGCGGGTCTGTTCGGATGGGCGCTGGAGCCACTCGAAGAACCCCACCCGGTGGAGGCGTGAGCATGGCGGACATCGCCCACGAGACCGCCCCCGAACCCCACGCCCACGCCCACGAAGGCACCGGGATCGACAACCGCAAGCTGGGCATGTGGGTGTTCCTCTCGTCCGAGTTCCTCTTCTTCGGCGCCCTCATCTCCAACTATCTGCTCTTCAAGGGTCGAGCGTTCGAGGTGGGGCCGCTCCCCCGCGAGCTGTACGACATCCCCTTCACCTCGGTGAGCTCGTTCGTCCTACTGATGAGCTCGCTCACCATGGTGCTCGCCCACAACGCCCTCACCCACAACGACCAGAACGGCACCAGGACCTGGTTGCTGGCCACCGCCCTGCTCGGCCTGACCTTCCTGGCCGGGCAGTTCTTCGAGTTCAGCGAATTCGTCCTGGAGGGCATGACCCTCACCACCAACGCCGCCGCCTCCAGCTTCTTCGTCCTCACCGGCTTTCACGGGACCCATGTGGCGATCGGGGTGATCATGTTGCTGGCTCTGTTCGGGATCAGCCGCCGCCACGGCGGTCTGTCCGAACGGCACGGCCTCAACCTGGAGCTGGTCGGTCTCTACTGGCACTTCGTGGACATCATCTGGATCGTCATCTTCACCGTCGTCTACCTGATCAAGTAGCGCCATGGCCACCGACCAGCACACCGCCCATCCCACCCCCCGGTTGTACGTGCGGGTCGCCATCCTGCTGGCGGTCCTCACCGCCATCGAGGTCGGGTTCTTCTACCTGGAGGAGGCCGGCGCCCCCACCGGCCTGGTCATCCCGGCCTTGATCATCCTGGCGTTGCTGAAGTTCATCATCGTCATCGGGTACTACATGCACCTCCGCTACGACCCTCGCACCCTCAGCCGCTTCTTCGCCGCCGGCTTCGCGCTCGCCATCGTCCTCTACACGATCGTCCTGGCCTCGTTCGGGCTGCTGGCGCTCCGGAGCATCTGAGATGGGAGAGGCGCCGGCCGCTGTCCAGGCCGGGGCCGGACCCTGGCCGCCATTCCACCCCCACGCCGATGTGTGGCTGTTGGCGGCCGGCTTGGTGGCCCTTTACCTGTACGCCCTCCGCCGGCTCGGCCCCCGTCACGCTCCAGCCGAGGAACCGCCCGCCTCTCGCCGCCAGATCGCCGCCTTCCTGTTCGGGGTGGGGGCGCTGGTGGCGGTGTCGGGATGGCCGGTCCACGACATCGCCGAGCAGTCGCTGTTCTCGGCCCACATGCTGGAGCACATGGTGCTCGGCCTGGTGGTTCCCCCCCTGCTGCTGGTGGGGATCCCCGCTTGGCTGGGGGCACGTCTGGTCCCGGCCCGCTGGCTGGGGGTGGTGCGGGCGGTCACCCGGCCCGTCCCCGCCTTCGTCGCCTTCAACCTGGTTCTGGTGGCCATCCACTGGCCGGAGGCGGTGGAGCTGATGGTCACCTCCGACGGCGCCCATTTCCTGATCCACGCCCTCTTCGTGCTCACCGCTCTCGCCATGTGGATGCCGGTGTTCTCCCCCATTCCCCAGCTTCCCCCGATGCGGGCACCGATGCGGATGCTCTACCTGTTCCTCGGCTCGATCGTCCCCACCGTGCCCGCCTCCTTCCTGACGTTCGGGTCCGAACCGATCTACCCCGTCTATGGAGATGCCGCCTCGGCATGGGGAGTGACGGCGGTCATCGACCAGACCAGCGCCGGCCTCCTCATGAAGCTCGGCGGTGGCCTGCTGCTGTGGGGCATCGTGGCGGTGATCTGGTTCCGCTGGTCGCGAGAGGAGCAACGATGGGACGCCCTCGAGCGAGAACTGCACCGTACCTGATCGGGCTGTTCACCGTCTTGGTGGTGGTAGGCGGCACCGCCTGTTCCCCGGCCGAGACCGACACCCGTACGGCGAGGGGGAGCGTGATCGAAGTGATCGGGGATCTGGGCGACGTCGAATACTTCACGATGGTCACCAGCGAAGGCGAAACCCTGACCCTGCAACCCGACCCACTGGGTGAGTTCGGGTTTCCCCTCCCCCATCTGCGCGAGCACCTGGTCAGCGGCGCACCCATCGCCGTGACCTACCGGATGACCCCGCAGGGAGCCCTGGTGGCGGTGGCCATCGACGACGCCTAGGAGCTGCCACCGCCGCGAGCAGGCCGGGGGTTGACGTGCTCGCACAGCTCGTAGAAGTTCCCATCCGGCGCCCGGAAGTAGAACCAGCGGTGACCGTCGGGACCGTGCTCCAGGGGAGTGCAGCTCTCCACCCCGGCGTCGATCAGCTCCTGGCGGGCGGCGGCGGCATCGTCCACCCAGAAGCCCGCCACCGGGCCGGTGTCGAGCTGGTCGTGCTCGGCCGAGTCCGGCCCGAAGATCTCCACCCGGTCCCCGTTGGCGGTCACCAGGCGGGTGAAGCCGGGCACCTCGGCGGTGACCCTCATCCCCAGTCGGTTGGCGAAGAAGTCCGCCATGGTCTGGCGATCCTCGGCCACCGTCCCCACCCAGATGATCCCCTTGATGCGCACCGCCGATCTCCTCCCCTCGAGGCGCTCCGCCCGAGCCGCTACGACCGTCCCGAGTCTACGGGCAACCGGTCGACGGGTCCGGGCCCTCCCCGGGACTACCATCGGGGCGGAGGCGCCCAAAGGCGGAACGTGCCGATCGACACGGTGGAAGACCTGCGCGACCACGTCGCGCTCGCCATCGAGGTCGAATTGTCCACCATCCCTCCCTACCTGTACGCCCTCTATTCGATCGAGGACCAGACCTCCGAGGCGGCCCTCCTGATCAAGAGCATCGTCGCCGAGGAGATGCTGCACGCCGCCCTCGGCGCCAACCTCCTGCTGGCCGTGGGCGGGGAACCATCCTTCTCCTCGCCCGACCTGCTTCCCGGCTATCCGGGTCTGCTGCCTCACCACCGGCCCGACCTGATGCTCAACCTCGAACCCTGCTCGCTGGAGGCGATCACCACCACCTTCATGGTGCTGGAGAGGCCCGAGCAGCCGGGGGCACCTCCGGAGGCCGACGACTTCGAGTCGCTCGGACAGTTCTACGCCGCCCTCGAGCTCGCCATCGAACGGCTGCCCGACCAGGATCGCCTGTTCGCCGACCCGCAGACATCGCGGCAGCTGTCCGACCCGGCCTTCTACGCACCCGTCGCCTTCGACGCGGCCGACAGCGGCGGATTGATCCTGATCGACAGCGCCGACCGCGCCCGGGAGGCGATCGAGATCATCATCCACCAAGGTGAGGGTCTCAGCGACGAGAAGTGGGCCGACCCCTCCCACCAGGAGCTGACCCACTACCACAAGCTGCTGCTCCTCGCCCGGGGCGCTACGCCGCTCGGGAGGGTGAGGCCGGCCATCCGCAACCCTCGATCCTCCGATTACCCCGACCCGATTCGTCCGGTCTCGGACCTCTTCAATGCCGCCTATCGCTACCTGTTCCTCACCCTCGACGAGCTCTACTCCGGAGCCGAGCGGTCGGAACTGGTGGGTCGGATGTACGCCCTCATGTCGCGGATCCTGCGCCCGGTGGCCCGCCACCTCATGGCGCTACCCCTGGGGGACGGCCGCGTGGCCGGACCCACCTTCGAGGGCTACCGGTTCGACGGCACCTCCCCCCGCCATCACCTGCTTGCCCTGGCGGAGGCCATCGTCGCCGATCATCCGCAGTTGGGAGAGCTTCCTGCCGTACTGGCCGAGATATGACGACCGGGCCGGCGGTGGCCCTGGCGCTGCCAACTCCGGGAACCAGAGAGGTCAGAGCAGGCGCGCCACCGGGTAGGCGTGGTCTCCTGGCTCCTCGGCATGCTCTCCGCCTCCGCGCACCGCCGCGATCAGCACGATGAGCAGCACGATCACCCCCACCCCGGCTGCGGCCACCAGCACCTCCCCGGCCGACACCTTGATGCCCGGCCGTGAGCCGGCCAGGCCGGCGAACAGGAGGATGCTCCCGGCGATGACGATGGCCACCAGCGGCGCCACCG
>JBFGJL010000208.1:0-4063 GCA_041577235.1 Acidimicrobiia bacterium
ATAGAGAGGAGATCTCATGCGCATGGGTCGAGTGTTGCCGGCAGTCGCGGCAGGGCTGCTGTTGTGGGCCGCCCTCCCGGCCCTGGCCAAGGGCGCCAGCGGTGCGACCATCGTGGGGGAGGGCCTCGACGGCCCGATCGTTCTGGAGGAGAATGGCGAGCCGGGCACCGGCACTCGCCTGGCCCGCCTGGCGGAAGAGTCCAAGTTCTTCGAGCAGGTGTGGGGGTCCGATGACGCCGACTCGCGACTGACGGCCGCCCCGCCGGAGGAAACGCTGGGCCCGATGCTCGAGGTCAGGTATTTGCTGCCGATCGGACCCGATGAGGCCGTCGCGGTGATCCAGGCGATCTATCCCCGGGCCGACGGTGGCGCGGTGAGCTACATGGCGCCCGGCCAGGACCTGGGAAGCGAGTACCAGACCGCGGGCGGCTGGCATCGCGCCGGCCCCGGCCTGGGAGCAGTGCTGTCGAGCGTGGGCGTCCCCGCCTCGGTCCTTCCGGCCGCGTCGGTGGGCCAGCCCGCCGTCCCTGCCGCCCAACCGACCGGCGGCGAGAGCGGCGATCCGACCGGATGGGAACGAGCCTTCCCATGGGTGGCAGCCGCCGTGCTGGCGCTGCTGGGGGGCCTGGTCTGGTGGCGCCGCCGCCCGCCCGCCACCGGATCGCCTTGACCGACCGGTGGTGGAGGGCCGTCCACGCACCGATGTCGAGCTCGCCCGCCGGGCCCGTGCCGGCGACGTGGACGCCTTCGCCGAGCTGGTCGAGCGCTACGCCCCTCTCGCCCGACGGGTCGCCTACCTCATCACCGGTTCCACTGATGAGGCGGAGGACGCTGCCCAGGAAGGGTTCGTGAAGGGTTTCCTGGCTCTGTCCCGCTTCAGGGAGGGGTCGGCGTTCCGGCCCTGGATCGTTCGCATCGTCGCCAACGAAGCGAAGAACCGACGGCGGGCGGCGGGTCGTCGAGCTCGCTACGAGCTCCGCTCAGTGCGGCACGGCCCGGCCGGGGAAACGAATCCCTCCCCCGAGGCGGCTGCTCTGACGGCGGATCTGTACACCCGGGTGCTGGCGGCGGTCAACCGCCTCAAGGAAAGCGACCGCCTGGTGCTCGCCTGTCGCTACTTCCTGGACCTGACCGAAGCGGAGACGGCCCACCTCCTCCGGATACCGGCCGGAACGGTGAAATCACGCTCGGCTCGGGCCCTCGCTCGCCTGCGGCGGCTGCTCGAGGAGGGGAGGGTGGATGGTGGATGAACGGCGCCTGGAGGAGCTGCTGCGGCGCGTGGGAACCGAACTCGGGTATCCGGCGTCCACCCCGATGGCGCCGAAGGTAGTGGCGCGGCTGGAGACAGTCGGCCGGCCCCGGCGAGCAGCGAAGACCCGGGGCTGGGCGTGGGCGGCCGTGGCGGTGGCGCTGACTTTCGTCGTGGTCTCGCTGGTCCCGGCGGCTCGCCAGGCCGTCGCCGGCTGGCTCGGGTTGGGTGGGGTCGGCATCGAGTACGACCCGGGCCCGCCGCCGAGCGGAGGAGCGATGGACCTGGGTCGAGCGGTCACCCTCCCCGAGGCCACCCGCCTGGTCGACTTCCCGGTCCTCGCTCCGGAGCTGCAGGTGCTCGACGGGGTGTACTTCGATCCGCGAGTGCCGGGCGGCCAGGTGTCACTGCTCTTCGATCGCCCGGCCACTACCCTGATCACCCAGTTCCGCGGCAACCTCGATCGCGAGCTGGCGCTCAAACTGATCGGCCCGGACAGCCAGGTGACGGTTACCGACGTGGGCGGGCGATCCGCCTACTGGCTGGAAGGGGCGCACGCCTTCCTCTATCTCGACCCGATCGGCGACGTGCGGGAGGAGACGGTGCGCCTGGCGGCCAACACGCTGCTGTGGGTCCAAGACGGCGTGACGATCCGAATCGAGACTTCTGGGACCCTGACGGAGGCTCGCACCCTCGCCCTCTCGCTGGCGTCGGTCACCGACGGCGGCTGAGCGGCGGGACGCCCGATTCGCTCCGGGTAGCATCAGCGCGTCGCAGCCGGCGCCGTCCAACCTGGTGACCCGTCCGATCTGCGCAGACCGAGGAGGACGATCATGGGCTTGCAGGGTGCGGAGACGAGCGGCTGGTTTCGGCGAGCGCGGGCGGCGCTGGTCAACGGCGTTTCCAGCCAGTTCCGGTACTGGGGGGACGACGACACCCTCGTCATCGACCGGGGCGAAGGTGCCTACGTGTACGACATGGACGGCATCCGCTACATCGACTACCAGCTCGGTTTTGGCCCGGTCATCCTCGGGCACGGCGACCCGCGGGTGGCGGAGGCGGTGGCCCGGGCCGCCGCCGACGGGACCACGTTCGCCATGACACAGCGGCGCGAGGTAGAGGCCGCCGAGAAGGTCAAGGGAGCCATCCCCTGGGTGGAAGCGCTCCGGTTCACCAACACCGGGACCGAGGCCACCATGCATGCCATCCGGCTCGCTCGGGGCGTGACCGGCCGTGACACCGTGCTCAAGTTCGAGGGTCAATATCACGGGGTCCACGACTACGTGCTCTATTCCACCGCCGGGGCCAACCCCGGATCGCTGGGATCGAGGCATCGGCCGGTACGCCTGGCCAGTTCCTCGGGCATTCCC
Organism: Acidimicrobiia bacterium; assembly: GCA_041577235.1. Lineage (GTDB taxonomy): Bacteria > Actinomycetota > Acidimicrobiia > Spongiisociales > DATADW01 > JBFGJL01. The sequence continues at coordinate 2,620 of JBFGJL010000208.1, forward strand.
GAGATGATCAGCACGGTCGTGGAGGTGCTGCCCTACAACGACCTCGAGCTGACGGAGCGTCTCTTCCGTCGGGCCGGCCACCAGATCGCCGCCGTCCTGGTCGAACCGATGATGGGCAACGCCTTCGGGATCATGCCGGCTCCCGGGTTCCTGGAGGGCTTGCGGCGGCTGTGCGACGAGCACGGTGCCTTGCTGCTCTTCGACGAGGTGAAGACCGGGTTCCGGGTGGGGTTGGCCGGTGCCCAGGGCTTGTTCGGAGTCACCCCGGACGTCGCCACCTTCGCCAAGGCGATGGGGAACGGATTCCCGGTGGCGGCCATCGCCGGCCGGGGCCGCGCCATCGAGGCCTGGTCGCAGGGCGGAATCGCTCAGGCCGGCACCTACTCTGGCAACGGTGTGTCGGTGGCGGCGGCGATCGCCACCATCGACGCTCTCGCCACCGGTGAGCCCTACGAGAGGATCGGCAAGGCCGGGACCACCCTGATGTCCGGGATCGGCACCATCTGCGCCGAGCGGGGCCTGCCGGCCCATGTCGTCGGGCATCCCTCCATGTTCGGGATCTTCTTCGGGGAAGAAGCCCCGGTGGAGTTCCGCGACGCCGCCAAGCACGACGAGGACCTCTACGCGACGGTGATCCGGGGCATGATCCGGCGAGGGGTCATGCCGGTGGACGACGCCCGAGAGCCGTGGTTCCTGTGTTCCGCCCTCACCGACGAGGACGTGGCCGAGACCCTCACCGCCTTCGAGGCAGCGGTCGCCGAGGCCACCACCTGACGGCGTCACCCCCCGACGAGAAGACGTATCGGGGCCTGAGCCTCTGGCACGACACCCTGCCCGGCCCGCTGGCCCCTCGGCCCCCGCTGAGCGGGGACCTGCAGGTCGACGTGGCGGTGGTCGGTGCCGGCTACACGGGGCTGTGGAGCGCCTACTACCTCGCCATCCACCAGCCCGACCTGCGGGTGGCGGTGGTCGAGTCGGAGGTTGCCGGCTTCGGAGCCTCGGGGAGGAATGGAGGTTGGTGCTCGGCCAAGATCGCCGGCCACCGGGCCGTCATCGCCCGCAAGCACGGACGGGATGCGGCCGTGCGGCTGCAGCGAGCCATGTTCGCCACCGTCGACGAGGTGGGACGGGTGGCAGCCCGAGAGGGGATCGATGCCCACTTCGACAAGGGCGGAACCGTCACCCTCGCCACCGCTCCCGGCCACGTGCCCCGCCTCCAGGCCAGCATCGACCTCGAGCGGACGTGGGGCTTCGGGGCGGAGGACTGGCGATGGCTGGATGCGGCGGCGGCGCGGGAACGGCTGGAGGCGCGAACGGTGCTGGGAGCTGTCTACACCCCGCACTGTGCCGCCCTCCATCCGGCCCGGCTGGTCCGAGGGCTGGCCGAGGCGGTGGAGCGAAAGGGGGTCCGGATCTTCGAGCGGACCCCGGCGCTCGCCATCGA
>JBFGJL010000209.1:0-4058 GCA_041577235.1 Acidimicrobiia bacterium
GGAGACAAACCGGCCCTGGCGATTCGTCCTCGTGCGGTGAGGTGGACGGTCAGGGATTGACCCACAAGACGACCGGCCCTGCCGGTGGTGTCCCCGGTGCCGGGTCCTGCTTCCACACCACCCCCGGTCGCCGGGCTGCGTCGTCGGGATCGGACTCGGCTTCGATCACCACCTGGGCCGACATGCCCAGCCCGTCGAGCTCGGACACGGCGTGGTCGGCAGGGAACCCCAGCAAACCGGGGACCACCGAGCCGGGTTCGGGACCTGCCACCGTGAGAATCACCAGCGTGCCCACCTGGGCCGGGAAACCAGGCGAGGGAAGCTGATTGAACACGGTTCCCTGGGGGAGACCGCCGCCGTCCACCCATTCCACCCGCGCCTCGAAGCCGTCCGCCACCAGTGTGCTGGCAGCCGACCCGAGATCACGGCCGATCACATCCGGCACCACTCCCGACCCGGCCTCGACCACCCCCTGGGGGTTGTGGATGGGGCAGACCACCGTCGGCACCGACTCGGCCGGCAGCCGGAGAGACTGGACGTGCTGGCGAGGGCAGAAGGGCCCGGCCAGGAACCCCGTCGACAGGTCTACCTCCACCGAGACCAGACCCTGCTCGTCGACCGTGGCCAGCCGTCCGTAGGAGGTCGAATCGAGAGCGGAGGCGGCGAAGGCAGCCCAGATCTGGGCCGGCCAGGTCCCTCCCGTCACGGTGAAAGGTGTGGCAGGGGGAACCATCTCGATCAGACCCTCCGGATATCCCACCCACACCGAGGCCGCCATCTCCGGGGTGTAGCCGACGAACCAGGCATCGCGGTGCTCCTGGGACGTACCGGTCTTGCCGGCCACCGGCCGGCCGATCCGGGCCTGGCTGCCGGTGCCCCGCTGCACCACCTCGGTCAAGGCGGCGGTGACGCGCTGGGCGACCTCCCGCGGCATCGCCTCGGTCACCACCGGTACCGCCTCCCAGACGTTGACCCCTTCCGAGTTCTCGATCGAGGTCACCAGGATCGGCTGGATGTTGATGCCCTCCGCCGCGAAGGTACCGAAGGCCGACGCCAGCTCCAGCGGCGTCACCTCCTGGGCTCCCAGTGCCAGCGCGTGGAAGGGTTGCAGCGGGCTGGCGATGCCGGCCGCCCGCGCCAGGTCCATCACCCGCACCGGGCCCACCCGATCCATCAGCCGGGCGTAGACCACGTTCACCGAGAACACCGTTCCCTCCAACACCGACATGTCCGGGAAGGTGGCGCCTCCGTAGTTCTCGACCTGCCACGGCCCCGACGAGGTGGCGATGCTGACGGTTCGACCGGCCGGGATGACGTCGTTCAGCCCGATACCTTCTTCCAGCGCTGCCGCCAGCACGAACGGCTTGAACGCCGAGCCGGGCTGGCGGTGACCCTGCGTGGCCAGGTTGTACTGCGCCACCGGGTCGTCCTCGGCGTAGAAGTCCCGCCCACCGACCAGCGCCAGCACGTAGCCCGTGCGGGGGTCGACCGCCGCCACGGCAGCGGACGGGCCGTCCTCTTGCAGCACGGCCGCCACCGCCGCCTCGGCCGATTCCTGGGTGTGGGGATCGATGGTGGTGTGGATCCGCAGGCCGCCCCGGAAGAGAGCGTTGTAGCGATCGGTGGGGGTGGCCCCCAGTGCCGGGTCGTCCAGCAGACGGCGCTTCACCTCCTCTGTGAAGTACGGGTAGCGGGCGTGCTCGGGCGGCCGGGGAGGGGCGAGCCGCAACGGCTCGGCGTCGGCTTCCTCGGCAGCCGCCCGGTCGAGCCAGCCCAGCTCGACCATCTTGTTCAGCACCACCCGCCGGCGCTCGGCCGCCGCCTCCGGCGCTCGGTAGGGATCGGTGACGGAGGGCGACCGAATCAAGCCCGCCAGAAGAGCGGACTCCGCCACGGTCAGGTCTTGCACCTTCTTGCCGAAGTAGTGGGCGGCCGCCACTCCCACCCCATAGGCCCCACCCCCGAAGTACACCGTGTTGAAGTACCGCTCGAGGATCTCCTCCTTGCTGAGCCCTTCCTCCAGCCGCAGGGCCAGGGCCGCCTCGGTGAGCTTGCGGTCGACGGTGGTCTCGGCGGTGAGCAGAACGTTCTTCAGATACTGCTGGGTGATGGTCGAGCCGCCCTGCAGCACCTCCCCGCTCTCCAGGTTGGCCGCCAGTGCCCTCGCCACCCCCTGCAGGTCGACCCCGGGATGCTGCCAGAACCGCTCGTCCTCGATCGCTACCACCGCATCGATCAGGTGTCTGGGCAGCTCGTCGTAGGACGCCAGAACCCGGTTCTCCTCGGCGTGCCATTCGGCCAGCACCGAGCCGTCGGCGGCGTAGACGACCGTGGTGAGTCCCAGATCGCCGATGCCGGGATCCTCCAGCGGCTGCAGGTTGCAGGAGACCGCGAACAGGCCGAGCGCCAGAATCGCCGCCAGCGTGGGTCGATGCATGCCTTACTCCCGGCGGGAGGGTACCGAGGGGTAGCCCCGAATCGGGGGATTTCGGCTGGGCGCGGCCGGCGGCGCGACAGGCGTGGCTCAGGACCGCAGACGCCCGGGGGCGAGTGGCTCCGGCTCGACTCCGAACCGGCGCAGCTCGGCCGGGACGTCCCGTCCGAGAATCAGTGCCGCTGCCAGTTGCCCGGCCGCCGGCGCGGTCTGAATGCCGGTGCCTCCCTGGCCGACCAGCCAGAAGAAGCCGGGAACGTCGGCTTCGAACCCGATCACGGGGGCGTCGTCCGGGGCGAATGTGCGCAGGCCGGCCCAGGCCGACCGCACCGTGCGGATGGCCAGATCGGTGGCGGCGTTTATGCGCTCGATGGCGAGGGCGATGTCGATCTCCTCCGGGCGAGCGTCCACCGGCTCGGATGGGGTTTCGTCGGCCGGAGAACACAGGAACTGGGAGCCATCCGGCTTGAAGTAGAAATCGTGGTCGGCGTCGACCACCAGCGGCCAGTCGCGGGCGTCGGAACGCCCGGGAACCATGAAGGCGGTGCGCCGAAGGGGACGCAGGCCGACGGGCGCCACCCCGGCCAGCAGCGCCACCCGATCGCCCCAGGCCCCGGCGGCGTTCACCACCACGTCTGCTTCCACCAGCTGGTTCCCCGCCCGCAGGGTCCAATGCCCCCCGGCGTTGCGATCGATGACCGTCACCGGGCTCGAGGGGAGGATGGTCCCTCCCTCCCGGCGCATCCCTCGCACGAACGCCTGATGGAGACCGGCCACGTCGATGTCCATCGCCTCCGGTTCCAGGACCGCTCCCAACAGCCGGTCGGGCCGCAGTGCCGGGCACAGCCTTCGAGCGTCCTCCGGCTCGAGCCAGGCAATCGACGGGTTCATGGTCCGGCCTTCGGCCAGCGTGGCCTCGAGGGTGGCCCGCTGGTCCGGCCGTCCCACGATCAGGGCGGCCCGGGGGGCCATCAACGGTCCCTCCACCAGCCCGGTCGGGGGTGCCTCCAAGAACCCGCGGCTGGCGCGGGTGAGGGGCCGGACGGGGCCGACACCGTAGTTCTCGAAGTACTGGGCCGCCGATCGTCCGGTGCTGTGATAGGCGAGCGACGACTCCTGCTCCAGCAACACCACCCGGGCGTGGGGGGCCAGGAAGTGGGCGACCGCCATTCCGGCGATTCCGCCGCCGATCACCGCTACGTTCACGAGCGGCTCACGGTGGTTCCGGGGTGATTCCCGGCCCCTATCCGGGACAGGGTCTCCGTCGCGATGTTCCCTCCGCACAGCACGACCACCACCCGCCCTCCGGCCAGCTCTTCGGCCGTGGTCCGAAGGCCGGCCAGGGCCACGGCGGCGGCTCCCTCGATCATCTCGTCGTGATGTCCGAGATGGTCGCGCAGGGCGGCGCCGATCTGATCCTCGGTCACCGTCACCCAGCGCGCGACCGTCTCCTCGCACAAGGGGAACGTGATGCTGTCGGGCTCCAGCCCGCCGGCGGTGCCGTCCGACAGGGTGGGCAGGGTAGGCACCTGCACGATCCGCCCTGCCTCGATCGATCGAACCATCGCCGGGGAGTTGGCGGGAGAGCAGCCCACCACCATCGTCTCGGGCCAGGCGGCGGCCA
>JBFGJL010000210.1:0-4049 GCA_041577235.1 Acidimicrobiia bacterium
CGACGCCTCGTGGGGGTGGAGGCCGGCGGTGGCCAGCACACGGCCGGGAAAGCGGGCGGCCAGCCGCCGGCCCGCCTCCGAGGTGTCGGCATCGACCCCCGGCGCCACCACCCACTCGACCGCCGACGCCCGGTCGAGCAGGGCAGCTGCGTCCTCACCGGCCAGCTGGAGATGGCAGTGGGTGTCGACCCACGAGATCATGACGCTGGGCCCGGGCGGGCAAGAGGTTGCGAGCACAACAAAGCCTGGGCCTTTCTGTATGCTGTCCGAGGGCCGAACCAGGACCGGATACCCGTAACCCGCCAGCCCGGGATGGAGCGTATGGACACTGGTATGGCACGCAAGATCGACGATCTCGGCCGAATCGTCATACCGGCCGAAACCAGGAGATTGTTCGGCATCCGTGAGGGGGACCATCTTTCCATCGCGGTCGAAGGCGACAGCATCGTTCTCACCAAGCTCGAGGCGACGTGCACGTTCTGCGGTTCCACCGACAACGTCTCGTCTTTCAAGGGCAAGGGGATCTGTGCCGACTGCCGGGCCCAGCTCTCGTCCTGATACGACCGACTCCCATCGGTCATGAGCTGCGACCGGTCCGGGCCAACACCGCCTGGTAGACGAGCCGGCGACTGACCTCGCCGCCGGCGGCGGCGGCCCGCACCGCCTCGGTCAGCGTCGTGCCCGAGGCCATCAGCGCCAGCGCCTGTTCCACCGCCTCTTGGAGCGGCTCCTCTTGGCCCGGCGAGCCGGCCAGGACGAGGGTCAGCTCCCCCCGCACCCGGTCGGGGCCCGCCCACCGTTCGACGGCCTCATCCAGCCTTCCCTCCCAGACCTCTTCGTACACTTTGGTCAACTCCCGGGTCACCACCACCGGCCGGTCCTGGCCGACCGCCGCCGCCAGATCCTCCAGGTCGGCGGCGAGGCGCTCGGCGGTGGTGAAGATCACGATCGTGCGCTCTTCTCCGGCCAGGAGCCGGAGGCGCTGCCGGCGGGCCGAACCCTTGCGGGGTAGGAAACCCTCGAAGACGAAACGATCGGCCGGCAAGCCCGACACCGCCAGGGCGGTGGTGACGGCGCTCGGACCCGGCACCGCCGTGACCTCCGCTCCGGCCGCCCGAGCCGAGCGCACTGCACTCAACCCCGGATCGGAGATGGCGGGAGTCCCGGCGTCGGTCAGCAGCGCCACCGTGCGGCCCAGGGCGAGATGCTCACCGAGCTCCCGGGCCCGAGCCGCCTCGTTCCCCACGAAATACGAGCGGGTGCGCCGCGCCACCCCCAGCGCCTCCAGCAGCACTCGGGCACGCCGCGTGTCCTCGACATAGACCACATCGGCGGCTTTCAACGCCTCGCGTAGGCGAGAGGAGGCGTCGGCCAGGTTGCCGATCGGGGTGGCGCAGAGGATCAGCTTGCCGGGCATCCACCCACGTTAGGGCCTCGACGCGGTCAGCCAGGTAGGAGCGGGCGATGGGCAAGGTGGCTGAGGGGTCCGTACGAGAGCGGGGGCCACGAGCATGGTCCAACCGGTTACGCTGTCTCGCCCGAACGGCGGGCAGCCGCGGTAGGTGGGAGGGATCGAGGCAACGATGACGCAACGGCCGGCCCCGGCAGCATCCTCGCCTCGCCCCGCCGACAGGCTCGGGACATTTTTGGGCGTCTTCACCCCGTCGATCCTCACCATCCTGGGCGTGATCCTGTTCCTCCGCACCGGCTGGGTGGTCGGCAACGTGGGATTGGTGCGGGCGGTGGGGATCGTGGTGATCGCCAACCTGGTCACCCTCGCCACCGCCCTGTCGGTGGCGGCGGTCGCCACCAACATGCGAGTAGGGGCAGGAGGGGCGTACTACATCATCTCCCGCAGCCTGGGGGTCGAGATCGGCGCCGCCATCGGCATCCCCCTCTTTCTCGCCCAGGCCTTCTCGGTGACGCTCTACGCCTTCGGCCTGGCGGAGAGCCTGCAGCTGCTGTGGCCGGAGGTACCGCTGCGGACGGTCGCCGCCCTCACCGTGCTGGCGGTGACCCTGCTGGCCGCTCGCGGGGCCGGACTGGCCCTGAAGCTGCAGCTCCCAATCATGGCCGCCATCGGGCTGGCCCTGGCCGCCCTCTTCATCGGCGTCACCGGCCGGCAAGTCGAATCGGTGGCGCTGGCGGGGATCGGGGGCGGGCCCGGGTTCTGGACGGTGTTCGCCGTGTTCTTCCCGGCGGTGACCGGCATCATGGCCGGGATCAGCCTGTCGGGAGACCTGAAGAAACCCGAGCGTTCGATTCCCCGCGGCACCATCGCCGCGGTGCTGGTCGGCTTCGCCGTCTACCTGGCGGTGGTGATCGCCCTGGGGACCGCGGCCGAGCCCGAGGAACTGGTGGCCAACAACCTGATCTGGTTCGAGATCGCGGGCGGCCTCTCGGTCTTGGTGTTTCCCGGGCTGTGGGGTGCCATCTTCTCGTCGGCGGTGGGCAGCGTCCTGGCGGCCCCCCGCACTTTGCAGGCCATGGTGGACGACCGGGTCCTACCCCGGCTGCTGGGCCGGCCGCTGGGGAGGATCAACGGCCCCGGGGTGCCACTGTTCATCTCCCTGGCAGTGGCGCTGGGGGCGGTGGTCCTCGGTGACATCAACGCCGTGGCGCCGGCCCTGACCATGTTCTTCCTCACCACCTACGGGATGGTCAACCTGGTGGCCGGGGTCGAAGAGCTGACCGGGGACCCCTCCTATCGCCCCACCCTCCGGGTGCCGTGGATGGTCTCGCTGGCAGGGGCAGCCGGATGCTTCTTCGTCATGTTCCTGATCAGCCCCAGCGCCTTGTTCATCGCCATCGTCATCGAGGTGGGGGTGTATCTGGCCATGCGCCGACGGGCCCTGGCCGCTCCCTGGGGTGACCTGCGGCGGGGAGCGATGATGGCCTTGGTCCGCTCCACCGTGGTCCAGCTGCGCCGGCTCCCCCAGGATCCTCGCAACTGGAGGCCCAACATCCTGCTCTTCGCCGGCGACGTCCGCCGCCGACCCGAGCTGGTTCGGTTCGCCAGCTGGTTGGTGCAGGATCGGGGGATCCTCACCGTCTCCGACCTGCAGGTGGGCGACCTGGCCGAGCTCGCTCCCGCCATCCCCGAACGGGAGCGCGCCCTCAATCTCGAGCTCGAGAACCTGGGTCTGGTGGCTTTCGGCGAGGTCGACGTCGTCAAGGACTTCGAGGATGGGGCGGTGGCGGTCGCTCAGGCCAACGGCATCGCCGGGATCGAGTCGAACACGGTGATGTTCGGATGGAGCGACAAGTATGAGCGCCGCGTCTCCACCCTCCGGATCATCGAACGGGTGGCCCTCCTCGGCGTGTCATCGCTCATCTGCCGCCCCACCGAGGTGGCCTGGGAGAAGTCCCACAGGTCGATCCACGTCTGGTGGGGAGGGCTACAGGCCAACGGCGACATGCTCGCCCTCTTCGCCCATCTTCTGTCGCTCAATCCCCCCTGGCGGGATGCTCGGATCGAGATCAAGAACATCGCCTCCACCGAGATGATGGCCGAACGCAACCGAGCGATGCTCGACGACATCATCCGCTCCTCCCGCATCGCCGCCGAGCCATCGGTGCTGCTGAAGCCACACGACCAGAACATCCAGGAGTTGATCCGTCGTCATTCGGCCGGCGCCGATGTGGTGCTGATGGGCCTCCGTGCCAACGGGGAGGATCCCGACCGCTATGCCCAGCGCCTGGACGAGCTGATGGCCGGGCTACCCAGCGTGATCCTGGTGCGCAGCGCCGGCGACTTCCGTGGCCGGCTGCTGGGCGAGACCAGCGACGAGCCGGTGGTCGAACATGGCGACTGAGGCTCGGGAATGACCGAGTCCGAGCTGACTCCCGAGGCGGAGGCCGCCACCATCCGCTCCATCTCCGCGGTCACGCTGTTCACCGCCGACATGGCGGCGGCGGTGGAGTTCTACCGCTCACTCGGTTTCACGCTGCTCTACGGCGGCCCCGGGGCCGACTTCACCAGCTTCTCGGTGGGAGACGGGTATCTCAACCTGATGCCGGCGGGAGCACGCGAGGGCGGGGCGACCGGC
>JBFGJL010000211.1:0-4049 GCA_041577235.1 Acidimicrobiia bacterium
AACCCGGGTGCTCTGACTCACACCTCCTACGCCCTCCACGACGCGTTGGTGGCGACCGGGCTGCCGGCCGTGGAGGTCCACATCTCCAACGTGGAAGAGCGGGAGGCGTGGCGGCGGGTCTCGGTCACCGCCGCCGCCTGCGTCGCCCGGATCTACGGCCGGGGGGTGGGAGGCTACCGGTGGGCGCTGCGGCATCTCGTCTTCCGGGCGGCGCTACCCCTCGAGACCGTGTCTTACGGGGACGACCCCGAGCAGGTCGCCGACGTGCGCATGCCGGCGGGAGGCAACCCACCGCGGGGGGTGGTGGCGCTAGTGCACGGGGGCTTCTGGCGCCACGAGTGGGGGCGCGACCTGATGGATGGCCTGGCGGTGGACCTGGCCCGACGCGGCTTCGCCACCTGGAACGTTGAGTACCGGCGAATCCGGCCCGACCGGGGAGCCTGGCCGGAGCCGGGATCGGACCTGTTGGCGGCCTTGGCCCGCCTGGCCGCTCACCCCGGCGTCGACGGGTCCCGGCTGGTCGTGGTCGGCCACTCGGCCGGGGCCCAGCTGGCGGTGTGGGCCACTCGGCATGGCGATACGGCCAGCCGTCCGGCGGTGCTGGCCTTGCTGTCCGCCATCACCGACCTGCAGGCGGCCGTGGTCGAGGGCCTGGCGGGTGGATCCGTGGCCGGCCTGGCCATCCCCGATGGCGAACTCGAGCAGGCCTCACCGATCGCCCTGCTTCCGCTCGGGGTGGAGACCTGGCTGGTGCACGGCGCTGACGACCGGCTGGTTCCTCCCTCGCACTGCGAGCGGTATGCGGCGGCGGCGGCCGCCGCCGGCGACCCCGTGCACTTCCGGGTCTTTCCCGGAGTTGGCCACTTCCTTCCGATCGAGGAGGGGTCGGAGCCGTGGCGGTGGGTGGCGGAGCGGCTCGAGGAGCGGTTTTCCCGTTGACCGCTTTCGGCATCGTCTTGACGGCGGTGGCGGCGGCGGGGCTGGTCGTGGCCGAGGTCCGAGACTCGCCGCTGCGGCTGGTGGCGAAGCCGCTGGCGTCCGCCGGCTTCTTGCTCACCGCCGTGGCGGTGGGTCCCTTCGGAAGCGGCTACGGGCGATGGCTCCTGGCCGGCTTGGTCCTGGGAGCTGCCGGTGACGTGCTGTTGCTGTGGGACCGCACCTTCCTGCCCGGCCTGGCCGCGTTTCTGCTCGGCCACGTCGCCTACGTGATCGCCTTTCTGGTGGTGGGGTTGGCATGGACCTGGGTGGCCCTCGCCGGGGTGGGGGCCGGGGTACTGGCGATCGGCGTCACTCGCTGGCTCGGCCCCCATCTCCCCCGGGCACTGGCGGGTGCGGTCCGCGCCTACGTGGTCGTGATCACCCTCATGGTGGCGGTGGCGTTCGGAGCGGCCGGCACCGGGTTCGACCGGCGAGCGCTGGCCGGTGTGCTCAGTTTCTTCGTCTCCGACCTGGCCGTCGCCAGGGACCGGTTCGTGGCTCCGGGCTGGGCGAACCGCCTCTGGGGTCTGCCGCTCTACTACGCCGGCCAGACCCTGTTGGCCCTCACCGCCGGGACTCAGCCGACCGGATGAACGACTCCCTCACCTCGGCCGGCGGCGAGCACCGCCGGCGGCCGCGCCTGGCGACCCCGCCCACCTGACATTTCCTGGGAGATCCGCCTTGCAGCCGGGGCCGTCTGCCCTCTAGGCTCCCGGGTCGGCACCTTCGTCGAGCCCCGGAACTGCGCTGATCCAACCGGGATCGAAAGGGAGGCGGACGGCCTAAATGCGAAGTACACGGTTCATCGCGTTCGCGATCTGGACCACCCTCACCCTGCTGACCACGGCCGGTTTCGCCGTGTTCTCGGCCGATCCCGAACCGCCGCCCCCGAGCCCGACCCTCGACGTCCGGGCCGGCACGGGAGCGGGCGCCGGCCGGCTGGCCGCCCTCGGGTTCGTCCGTTCGGCCCAACCGGCTCCAGCCGTGATCCCCCCCTCCACGACCCGGGTCGATGCCACCACGACCACCACCGCGCCGGCTGTGGTCGCAGCCGAGCCCGAACCCACCACGACCACCACCGCGCCGGCCCCGACCACCACCGAACACGTCCATCCCACCACCACGACCACCACCCAGCCGCCGCCTCCCACCACGACCACCGCTCCGGCCGAGCCGAGCACGACCACCACCGTCGCCGAGCCTCCCCCCGCCTCGACCGGCCCGCTGTCCGAAGACGAGGCGCGGGCGATCATCGCGCTCTACTTCCTGGCCGAGGACGTGGAGCAGGCGTTGCGAGTGGCCGACTGCGAATCCAACCTCGACCCGGCCGCCACCAACCCCGTCTCGGGCGCCGCCGGGCTCTTCCAGCACATCCCTCTCTACTGGGAGACCCGGTCGGCCAACGCCGGATGGTCGGGGGCCGACATCTACGACGCCAATGCCAACACCGCCGTGGCCGCTTGGCTGGTCTACGAGAACGGCGGCTGGTACCACTGGGCGGGCTCGGAGTACTGCTGGGGCTGAGCCGGCCTCCTCACCGGAAGTCCCGAGAGCTGATCCCCTCCACCGGCAACGGTGAGAACCCTCGTGCCACCAGGTTGGTGACGCCGTCTCGAAACTCCAGGACCCCCTCGACGACCAGCCCGGTATGGCGACGGGCGACCCGGCGGTGGGTTTGCCACACCTCGGGGAGCACCACCACGTTGAGGAGGCCGGTCTCGTCCTCGAGATTGAAGAAGATCACCCCCTTGGCCGTACCCGGACGCTGGCGATGGGTGACGATACCCGCCACCTTCATCCTCACCCCGGGCCGTTCGGTGGCCAGCGCCTCCGCCACCGTCCGGCATCCCAACCGGTCGAGCCGGTCACGCAGGAAGGACAGGGGATGGCTCATCGAGACACCGGTGGCCCACAGGTCGGCCCGATGCTCTTCCAGGGCGGACATACCGGGAAGAGCGGGCGCCTCCAAACCGGGAGCCATCGACAGCCGGCCCGGACCCATCTCGGCCAGGACTCCGGCCGACCACAGACCCTCCCGGCGGCCCAGTCCCAGCGACTCCAGCGCTCCGGCCGCTGCCAGCCCCTCCAGGGCATCGACCGGAAGGCCGGTGCGCTGGGCGAGGTCCGCCGGAGTGTGGAAGGCCCCACCGATCTGGCGAGCCGTCTCGATGCGGGTGATCTCCGCCTCCCCCAGGTTGCGGACGTAGCGCAGGCCCAGTCTCACTGCCACCGCCGTCCGCAGCGGATCCTCCGTCGCTCCCCTCCCCCGACGCCAGCTCCCACCGGCGTAGGAGACGAGGTCATCGGGATCGGCCGGCCAAGGCTCGATGGTGCAGTCGTACCAAGATCGGTTCACGTCGGGAGGAAGCGTCGTGACTCCGTGCCGGGCGGCATCCTGGATGAGCGAGTTGGGACTGTAGAAACCCATTGGCTGGGCGTTGAGCAATCCGGCCAGGAACTCGGCCGGCCAGTGATATTTGAGCCAGGCCGACATGTAGACGATGTAGGCGAACGAGACCGAATGGCTCTCGGGGAAACCGAAGGACGAGAATCCCTGCAGCTTCTCCCAGATCTCGTCGGCGGCGGTTCCCACGATCCCGTTTCTGGCCATGCCGGTGTACACCTCCTCCCGCAGCCGGGCCATGGCCTGTGCCGATCGTTTGTGGGTCATGGCCTGCCTCAGCCGGTCGGATTGGCCACCGTCGAAACCGGCGCACACCCGGGCCAGCTCCATGAGCTGTTCCTGGAAGACCGGCACCCCCAGGGTCTTGGCCAGGATCGGTTCGGTGAGTGGATGGGGGTAGCGAACGGGCTCCTCGCCGTTGCGACGCCGTAGGTAGGGATGGACCGACTGCCCCTGGATCGGGCCGGGCCGGATCAGGGCCACCTCCACCGCCAGGTCGTAGAAGGTCTTCGGCTTCATCCGCGGCAGCGTCGCCATCTGCGCCCGCGACTCCACCTGGAACAGCCCGACGGTGTCGGCCTTGGTGAGCATCTCGTAGATCACCGGCTCCTGGGGGATCGTCGCCAGGTCGACCTCGACGCCGTGGGCGTCGGTGATGTAGTCCGCC
>JBFGJL010000212.1:0-4046 GCA_041577235.1 Acidimicrobiia bacterium
ACGACCGCAGCCACCCCTACCCAGCTCAACTTCGCCAACTGGCCCTTCTACATCGACCCGGGGGGCGAGGACAGCTATTTCGAGACATCGACCCTGGAGGACTTCGAAGCCGCCACCGGCATCGCGGTCAACTACATCGAGGAGATCAACGACAACGACGAGTTCTTCGGCAAGGTGCAGGCACCGCTCAGCGCCGGCCAGGACATCGAGCGTGACCTGGCCGTGCTCACCGACTGGATGGCGGCTCGCTTCATCCGTCTCGGGTGGGCGGAGGAGATCGACAAGTCGAACATCCCCAACGCGGTCAACCTGGTCGACGCCTTGAAGAGCCCCGGCTTCGACCCGGACCGCACCTACACGCTTCCCTGGCAGTCGGGTCTGACCGCCATCGGCTACGACCCCAACCGGACCGGCCGCCAGCTCACCTCGATCAACGACATCTTCGATCCGGCCTTCGCCGGGAACGTCACCATGCTGACCGAGATGCGCGACACCCTCGGTCTGGTGATGCTGGGGATGGGCCTCGACCCCACCCAGGCGACCGTGGACGACGCCACCGCCGCCACCGCCAAGATCCAGGAAGCGGTCGACGGGGGCCAGATCCGGCGCTTCACCGGCAACGACTACGGGGACGACCTGGTGAACGGCAACGTGTGGGCCGCGTTCGCCTGGTCGGGGGACGTCATCCAGCTCCAGTTGGACAACCCGGATCTCGAGTTCCTGATCCCCGACGAGGGACTGATGCTGTGGTCCGACAACATGCTCATTCCCAAGGGGGCGGCCAACAAGCTGGCGGCCGAGATGCTGATGAACTACGTCTACGATCCCCGCAACGCCGCCAAGATCGAGAGCTGGGTCAACTTCATCTGCCCGGTGGCCGGGGCTCAACAGGCGATGCGGGACCTGGGCGCCGAGATCGGCGACGACGACCTGGCCGCCCTGGCCGACGATCCGCTCATCTTCCCCGACGCCGAGACCCTCTCCAAGACCCATGTCTTCAAGGATCTCAGCGAGGACGAGGAGCGGCAGTTCAACGAGCTGTTCCAAGCGGTGATCGGGGCCTGAGTGGACCAGGTCGTCCACGCTCCCGGCGCGGGGCTCGCCCGAACGGGCGAGCCCCCTGCGGTTGAGCTGGAGGGGGTGACCAAGCGGTTCGGCGAGGTGGTGGCGGTAGACGATCTCACTCTCGCCATCGACGAGAACCGCTTCTTCGCTCTGCTCGGGCCGTCCGGGTGCGGAAAGACGACGACCCTGCGCATGATCGGCGGATTCGAAGAGCCGACCACCGGCTCGATCCGGTTGCACGGCGAGGACGTGACCGGGCTCAAGCCCTACCGGCGGCCGGTCAACACGGTGTTCCAGAGCTATGCCCTGTTCCCGCATCTCACCGTCTTCGAGAACGTCGCCTTCGGTCTGCGCCGCACCAAGGTGGACGCACCCGATGTCGACCGGCGAGTTCACGAGATGCTGGAGTTGGTGCAGCTGGTGGGGATGGACCGTCGTCGGCCCGGTCAGCTCTCGGGTGGGCAGCAGCAGCGGGTCGCGCTGGCGCGGGCGTTGATCAATCACCCCCGGGTGCTGCTGCTCGACGAGCCGCTGGGAGCGCTGGACCTGAAGCTCCGCAAAGAGATGCAGATCGAGTTGAAGCGCATTCAGCACGAGGTGGGCATCACCTTCATCCACGTCACCCACGACCAGGAGGAGGCCATGACGATGGCCGACTCGATCGCCGTCATGAACCGGGGACGGATCGAGCGGCTCGGCTCCCCCACCGACATCTACGAGGATCCGCAGTCGCCTTTCGTGGCCAACTTCTTGGGAGCCTCCAACCTGATGGAGGTGGACGTGGCCGACGGCCCGGCCGGCCGGGTGGTCGTGGCGGGCGGACCGGAGCTACGAGTGCCGGCGGGAGTGGTGGGGCAGCAAGAGCGGCGGATGCAGGTCGGAGTCAGGCCCGAGAAGGTGAGACTGCTGCCCCAGGACGAAACCGATCTCCCGGCCAACGTGATCGACGGTACGGTTCAGGACGCTTCCTTCATCGGGGTCTCGACCCATTACCTGGTGGCGACCACGGTCGGCACCGAGCTGGTGGTGGTGGTGCAGAACCTCGACGACCGGCGCTTTCCGCCCGGGGCGGCGGTCAAGGCGGGATGGCACCCCGAGCACACGTTCGTGGTGCGCGACCGGTGAGCGACCTTCCCTCTTTGCAGGCGGCTCCTTGGCCGGGATAGCGGTCCCGGCCCGCACCCGCCCGCAGGGACGGCGGGCGGTGATGCTCGTGACCGGGGGCGCCGTCGCCGCCGTCGGGCTGGTGCTGCTGGCGGCGGGACCGGGAGTGCTGGACGCGTTCGGACTGAACGACATCCTGCGGCTGTTGGTGCCGGTGACGATCGTCGCGGCAGGGATCACGATCGCCCTCGGAGCCGTCACCAACCGGGTGGCATACCGGCTGCTGGTTCCCGGCGGCTTGTGGCTGATCCTCTTCTACCTGCTCCCCATGGCCCAGCTGGCCGGGGTCTCTCTGCAATCGGGCACCTTCGAGAGCGGGTTCCGGTTCACCGGCGAGTGGAGCAACTACCTGGAGGGTTTCACCACCTTCGGTCCCCAATTCCTCCGGTCGATCCTCTATGCCGGCCTGGCCACCGCCATCGCCCTGGTCATCGCCTACCCGCTGGCCTACTCGATCGCCTTTCGAGGTGGGCGCTACAAGAACCTGCTGCTGGTGCTGGTGCTCATGCCGTTCCTGACCCCCTTCCTGCTGCGCACCTTGGCTTGGAAGGTGATCCTGGCCGATGACGGGATCATCGTCGATACGTTGAAGGCGGTAGGGCTGGTGGCGCCGAACGGACGGCTACTGGCCACCGGCGTGGCCGTGGTGGCGGGAATCGTCTACAACTTCCTGCCGTTCATGACCCTCCCGATCTACGTGTCGCTGGAGAAGATCGACCACTCCCTGATCGAAGCGGCCAACGATCTCTACGCCCGGCCGGCGGTGGCGTTCCGCAAGGTGACCTGGCCGCTGTCCCTCCCCGGGGTGGTGTCGGGCACCCTGCTCACCCTGATCCCGGCCGCCGGCGACTACGTCAACGCCCAGTTGCTGGGAACTCCGCAGCAGTTCATGATCGGCAACGTCATCCAGAGCCGGTTCCTGGTCGTGCTCGACTATCCGGTGGCGGCCGCCCTTTCCTTCACGCTGATGGTGGCGATCCTGGCTCTCATCGTCCCGTACGTGCGGGCGACCGGCACCGAAGAGCTGGTGGCCTGATGGCGGTGACGAGCACTCCAGCCCCCCCGGGGAGATCGAGCCTGGGAGCGTTCCTCCGCCGTCATCTCCTGACCGGCTACACGCTGCTGGCGCTCTTCTACCTGTTCCTGCCGGTGGCGATCGTCATCCTCTTCTCGTTCAACGACAAGCGAGGCAAGTTCAACTTCACCTGGCAGGGCTTCACCCTCCAGTACTGGCGGCGGGCGTTCGAGGTGCCAGGTCTGTTCGATTCGCTGATCGTCAGCCTGGAGATCGCCTTCCTGTCGGCTCTGTTCGCCACCGTGCTCGGCACCCTGATCGGGCTGGCCCTCGTCCGCTACCGGTTCCGGGGCCGGTCCACCACCAACTTCTTCTTGTTCCTGCCGATGGCCACGCCCGAGGTGGTGATGGGCTCTTCGATGCTGGCGCTGTTCCTCACGCTCAACATCCGGACCGGGTTCGGGACCATCCTCCTCGCCCACATCCTCTTCAACATCAGCTACGTGGTGGTGACCGTCAAGGCGCGGCTGGCCGGCTACGACCGGCATCTCGAAGAAGCGGCGATGGACCTGTACGCCAACGAGTGGACCACATTCCGCAAGGTGACGCTCCCCATGATCATGCCGGGGGTGTTCGCCGCTTTCCTGCTCGGGTTCGCACTGTCGTTCGACGACTTCATCATCACCAACTTCAACTCCGGGCAGACGGTGACCTTCCCTCTCTACATCTGGGGGGCGGCCCGGGTGGGAGTACCCCCGCAGGTGAACGTGTTCGGGACCGCCATCTTCGTGATCACGGTCTC
>JBFGJL010000213.1:0-3990 GCA_041577235.1 Acidimicrobiia bacterium
CGTCGACGTAGTACTCGGCGCCGTAGGTGCCCACCGCCCCCATCCGGTCGGGGAGGCAGGCGGCGAAATCGCCGATGTAGCCGTCGAGCAGGTCGTCGTCCTCGTGGTTGCCGACGATCAGCTCGAAGGGGAAGGTCGAGCCGACGTAGGAGGTGACGTAGTCACACCAGGCCGACTCCGGCTCGAGGTCGCTGTAGGACATGTCGCCGAGGGCCAGGTAGAAGTCGACTGGACGCTGGGCGAGCGCAGCGAGGCTGGCGTCGGTGTCGTCGGTGGCGCCGTGGTCACCGGCGGCGGCGAAGCTGACCGCCTTGGAGTCGGCCAGGATGTCGATGTAGACCTCGCCGAACTCCTCGGCCGGCTCGACCGACGTCCCTTCGCCCCATTCGTTCCAGGTGGTGACCAGCTGCCAGAAGGCGCCGGAACCGGTCATGGCGGCGACGTCGTCGGCGAAGCGGGTGGCGTCCCGTTCCAGCCGGGGGTCTTCTCCGACCAGCCAGAACCCGGGGGACACCACCGCCGAGTAGGGGAGATGCTCCTGGTAGGCGGTGGAGGGCCCGTACTGGTGCCACGAGTCGGGTTGGTTGGGGTCGTCCTTGAAGCCGTCGAACACCTTCAGCACCACGAACAGGTCGTCCCCGAACGAGGCCTTGGCCTGCGCCCACCGGCTGGCCATCCCCGCCCCGTCGCCGGAGTCGGCCCACACGAACACCACCGGCTTGCCGTCCACCCGCAGGTATCCGGGCCGGCCGAAGTAGTTGGTCTCGAGGTAGGCCAGGTCGGAGAGGATGGTCGTCACCGACGGGTCGGACTGGCCCTCCTCCTCGTAGTAGATCGCCCAGCGCAGGTTGGCGTAGGGCGAGCCCGAGCGGGTGGTTCGATCGAGCAGGGTGTCGAGGGCGGTGTCGGTGTGATGGCCCACTCCCCACCAGGAGGCGATGAACGCCTCGATCCCGGCCCGCTCGGCCAGCTCCAGCTGCTGGTCGATGGTGGCGTGGTTCTCGCTGTCGTAGAACCCGAGGCTGGGGGTGTAGTTGGTGAAGGGGTCGATCCCGCTCTGGTCCCACGCCTCCGGGAACCAGGGATAGAAGAAGGCGGCCCGGATGGGAGCGGCCGGTTGGAAGCCGGTGTCGGGCGGCGGCGGTTCCGACACGGCCACGCCCAGCGCCCGGGCCAGGAACGAGGCCATCTGGTCGCGCTTGACCGGATCGTTGGGACAGAACCGGTCGTTGGTGGGCGGGTTGCAGCCCAGCGTGACCCGGGCGGCGGCCAGCTTGTTGATGTCGTCCTCGAAGATCGAGCCCTCGTCGTCGACGAACTTGTCCGTGCCGTCGCTCTGGTAGTCGAAGGCCCGGACCAAGAAGGCGGCCATCTGGGCTCTGGTCACCACGTCGTTGGGGCAGAAGCGGTCGTTGGTGGGCGGGTTGCATCCGAGGGTGATGCGCTCGGCGGCGATGGCGTCGATGTCGGCCTCGAAGATGGAGGTGTCATCGTCCCGGAACCGGTCGGTGGCCACCGCCGGCAGGTCCAGCGCCCGCCGCAGAAAAGCGGCCATCTGCCCGCGGGTGACGGAGTGGGACGGGCAGTAGAGGTTGTTGGTGGGTGGGTTGCATCCCTTGGTGATGCCGGCCGCTGCGATCACCTCGATGTTGCCCTCGTGGGTGTTGCCGTCGTCGTCGATGAACTTGCCGGCCGCCGTGACCGGCTGCGAGGGATACACGCCGAAGACGACCAGCATCGCCAGCGCCGACACCAACATCCGCCCGCTGCGACGGATGGTCGCCGGGACCCGCTTCGCCACGATTCCCCCCTCTGGTCGACCGCTGGTAGGGCTCTTCGACAAGGACGACCACGCCCCTTCCCAGCTGAAATCTAGCCACCTCTGGCACCCGCTGAAAAGGCCAAAGTCGCGAATCCTGATCCGGCCCGGCCGGTCGTTGTCATCACGCCGCAGTGTTCACCGCCGCCCGATCTGGGCCAGGTCGGCCTTCTCCAGCATCTCCACCGCGTGGTGGTAGCCGGCCTGCACGATCCGCTCGTGGGCGGCGAAGTCGAGCTTGCCGAAGTCCTCGATCGGCGGCCGGAACACCAGGTCGGCCCGCTCGTCCGGCTCGTGGCCGCTCACCGCGGTGGCGCTGGCCAGGACATCCACCATCCGTGGCACCCGCAGCGACGGCCGCCAGGGGTTGAGCCGCCGCGCCGCCACCCTCCACCCCGACACGACCCCGTCGTCAGGGAGATCGGCGGCCGGGAGGTCGGAGGAGGCCTGCAGGTCCACCGCCAGCAGGGTGGCAGGGGCGTACAACTCGGCCATCGGACCTATCGGGAGATTGTCGAGCAGGCTCCCGTCCACCAGCACGTGCCCGTCGTCGTCCCGGACCGGAGGGAACATCCCCGGGATGGAGACGCTGGCCCGCACTGCCCGCCATACCGGTCCGGAGCGGTGGACCCGGGCCTGGCCCAGGGTGAGGTCGGTCGACACGCAGAAGAAGTCGGTCCACAGGTCGGCGATGTCGGTGTCGCCGTACCCGGCCCTCATCCCCGCCGTCAGCTTCCTGCCCCGGGCCAGCGCCACCGCCGGGAACGAGAGGTCCACCAGCGACCCCTGGTCGATGGTGACCCGCCGCTCCATGGCGGCCATCGTCTCCCAGTCCCATCCCATGGCGAAGGCGCCCGCCACCGAGGCGCCGATGCTGGTCCCCCCGATGTGGTCGATGGGGACGTTCGCCTCCAGCAGCGCCTTGACCACCCCCAGATGGGCATAGCCCCGCGCCCCGCCCCCGCCCAGCACCAGCCCGACGCTGGTCCTCGCCAACACCCTTCCCAGCCGGGCGAGGTCGGCCGACTGCTCCAGCTGCACGTGGTGGTGGCGGTCCACCTGCCGTGCTGCCAGCAGCCCGGCGGTCCCGATCGGCGTCCCGGCGCGGTGCACCACCACCAGATGGGCGGGCGGGCGGCTCCCGGGCGGCAGTCCGAACCAGAGCGTCTCCGCCTCCCCCGAGGAGTCCAGCCCCCCGGCCTCTCCCACGAACAGCACCACGTCGGTCTGGCGGATGCAGCGCCGGGTCCACGGTGTGATGCGGTCGTCGGCCACCAGCAAGGTCAGGTCGTGGCCGGCCTCCACTCGGTGCAGGTGGGCGGCGATCTCAGCCTCGGCCGGTTCATCGCCGAGGTCGGCGGTCAGCGACTCGCTGTCGATCAGCCTCGTGGTCGCCCCCGGCTGGGCCGGCCGAAAAGCGCCGGCCAGAGCCCGATGGGCGGGGGCGCTCCCGGCCGGGACCAGACCGACCACCCGCACGGCGGCGGCCGGGTGACGGCCATGGATCGACCGGTCGAGCCGGGTGGCCAGCACCCGGGTGAGGGCCAGCAGCAGCTCCGGCTCGGCCATCACCATGGTGCGGAAGTCGGCAGCGGACAGCCACATCAGCTGGGCGTCTCGCAAGGCCCGCACCGTGGCCGACCGCTCCCCCCCGGTCAACAGCGACATCTCCCCGAGCACGCTGCCCGGCCCGACCTCGGCCACCGGCCGCTCGGAGCCGTGCTCGTCGGAGGCGAGCACCTGCAGCCGGCCGGTGACGACGAAGAAGGCGCCGTCGGCCGGATCGCCCTCCCCCATCAGCTCGGCGCCGGCCGGCACCGCCCGCGGCTGCGTCCGCTGCCACAGGCGTTCCACCACCGCCGGGTCGAGGTCGGCGAACAGGCGGCTGGAGCGCAGCAGCCGCAGTCGGTCCGTACGAGACAGTCCCCAGCCGGTCACGAGGCGCACCCCGAAGGGCGGGGGCGAGGCACCCGCGGCGGCGGGCCGGACGGGCCCTCGCCGGCCGACAACGGATGAGACAACGGGCGCACCCATCCTCCCCAGGGCGACGGGCCAGCCTAAACCGCCGGCGCTCCACACCGATCAGGCGCGCAGCTCAGGCGCCGAGGGCGCCGAGCAGGCGCTGGCGAAGCTGGTGGGCGGAGCGGATCCCGGGCGAGGCGTCGTCCAAC
>JBFGJL010000214.1:0-3986 GCA_041577235.1 Acidimicrobiia bacterium
AAGATGTTGCCGTTGCAGTGGATGTTTCCGTGGTAGTCGAGGCGCAGCGTCTGCCCTCCCACAGAGAGTTCGTAGCTGGTCTCGAAGGTCTCTGTCGCCCGGGGACGTTGCGGGTCGGAAGCGGTCGCCACCAACGCCGCACACTCGGCCTGGGCAATGATCGTCACGTCGTCGGGGAAGACGGCGGCGGCGCCGATGTGGTCGCGATGATGATGGCTGTAGATCACATGGGTGATCGGCTTGGGGGAGATCTCCCGGATCGCCGGGATGATGTTCTCTCCCAGGAAGTACTGGCCGTTGGTGGGAGGAGCGTCGACCACGATCAGCCCGTCGTCGTGCTCCACTACCAGCTGGTAGTACCAACCGTCCTTCACGTAATGGACACCTCCCCCCAGTGAGTCGGTGTAGTAGCCCTTCGACATGAGGGACTCCATCCCCGCCTGGACACGGGAGTCGTACACCGAAGGGGGGACATCGTCGTATCGATCGGCAGCGGGGTAGAAGCTGAGCGAAGGCAAGGGCTCGGCCATGGGACCTCCTTCCGGTCCGATCCCCGAAATCTATCGAACCGACGGTCCCCCCGTTGAGTGGCATTGAACGCCGAGGTCCAGGGTTCGATGGGCGGATCGAGTCAGCCGTCGGCGGTGCGGGGATCCACCTCCCGTCCCGCCACGAACCAGATGGCGTGGACCGGCTCCGTTCCCAGGTTGAACAGACGGTGGGGCTCGGTCGAGTCGAAGGCGATGGAGTCGCCTGGTCCCAGCTCGTATTGGTCGAAGCCGATCTGAATGCCGAGCCTGCCGCTGATGACGAACCCGTACTCGCGACCATGGTGGCGCATCAGCGACTCGTCGGGGGTCGAGGCTCCTCCCACCTCGTAAGTGGCGTGGAGAAAGTCGATCCCTTCCTCCCTCCCCGCCGTCAGCTGCTCCCAGCGAACCCCGGAGTCCAAGTCGATGGCCTTCCGCTCGTCGGGATGCACCACCAGGCTGGCAGGGCCGGGGAGGGGCCGCTCGTCGCTGGAGGCGTCCCGGTAGTCGTCGCCCCGGATGATGCGGTCGAGAGAGAGGTCCAGCTCGGTGACGATGGCGTAAAGCGTGCCGACCGACGGCTTCGACAGCCCACTCTCCAGCTGAGAGATCAGGCTGGCCGACAACCCCAGCCGCCGGGCCAGCTCACGCTGGCTGAGTCCGGCCCTGACCCGCTCTTCCCGAAGTCGATCGCCGATCCCGTCCAGCTCGGCGCTCACCGTCGCCGCTCGCGTTGCGCGATCTTCACATCAACATCCATCCACCGTCGACGTAGAGATTCACGCCGTTGACCGATCGGTTCTCGAGCAGGAACACGGTGGCATCCACCACGTCGTCCATGGTCACCAGCCGTTTGGTGGGGGTGCGAGCCACGATGGCATCCAGCGGCTTGTCCTTCCAGAACGGGCTGTCGCCCACGATGCCGGGATGGATGGCGTTGAACCGAATCGGGGCGAGCTCGATCGCCAAGGTCCGGATCATCGCCGACACTCCCCCGTTGACCGCAGTCACGGTGGTGGAGCCGGGATAGGGACGATCCTTCGCCCGGCCACCGAAGAGCACGACGGATGAGTCGTCGTCGAGCTGAGGGAGGAGGGCATGCACCGTCTCGGTGTATCCGACCAGCTTCATCGTGGCCAGATACACCGCCGGGGCGATCTGGTACTCCCGCACCGGGTTGTTGTCGCGGGCGATGGCAACCAGCGCGAGTCGCGACACCGGTCCCACCTCGGACAGGGCACCGGCGATCTTGGAAGGTTCGGCCAGGTCGAAGCCGACGCCGCGGGCTCTCTCGCCGAGCTCGCCGGCGACGGCGGCCGCTCGGTCGGGATCGCGGCCGGTGATCACCACCGGGCGGTCTTCGGCCAGATAGTGTCGCGCCAGTTCACGTCCGATCCCGCCGGTTCCACCCACGATGACCACTGCACCATCGTCCATCTCGGCCCCGCTCCTCGCTACGCGTGTGGTCAGGATATACCCCCAACCGGAAGGTGTGCAGTGAGACTGTGCACCAGACTGGCGGAGAGGGAAGGAACGAGCGGATGAGTGGACGCCGACGGAGCGACGTGGCGGTGGTGGGAGGAGGTCTGATCGGGCTGGCGGTGAGCCGGGCCCTGCTCGAGTCACACTCCGGCCTGTCGCTGCTGGTGCTCGAGAAGGAGGAGCGGATCGCGGCCCATCAGAGCAGCCACAACAGCGGGGTGGTGCATTCCGGTTTGTACTACCGTCCCGGTTCGCTCAAGGCGCAGCTCTCGGTGGAAGGTCGCCGATCCATCTACGAGCTCTGCGAGGCAGTGGGCATCCCCTTCCGGCGCAGCGGCAAGCTGGTCATCGCTACCCGCCCCGACGAGTTGCCCGCCCTGGACGAGTTGGAGCGACGGGGCGAGGCGAATGGGCTGAAGGGCCTGCAGCGGATCGACGCCGCCGGGATCCGCCGGTTCGAGCCGGCGGCGACCGGGCTGGCGGCTCTCCACGTGCCGGAGGCAGGTGTGGTCGATTTCCCGCAGGTGGCCTCCCACCTCGCCGACGGGCTGGAGGCGGTGGGTGGAGAGGTGCTCACCGGACACGAGGTCACTGGCATCACCCACGGCCTCGACGGGGTCACCGTCACCGCCGGCGGCGAGCAGCTCTCGGTGCGGGTGCTGGTCAACTGCGCCGGCCTGCAGGCGGACCGGGTGGCGGCCATGGCCGGAATCACCCCCCTGGTCAGGATCGTGCCGTTCCGGGGCGAGTACTACCGGCTCGCCGACCAGGCCTCGGCGCTGGTGCGGACCCTGATCTACCCGGTGCCCGATCCCCGCTTTCCGTTCCTCGGTGTCCACTTCACCCGGCGGGTGGACGGCTCCGTCGAGGTGGGTCCCAACGCGGTGCTGGCAATGGGTCGGGAGCACTACCGGGGCACGGCTCCGGTCTGGTCGGATCTGGCCGAGGTGCTGCGATACCCCGGATTCCTCCGGCTGGTGGCGAGACATTGGTGGTCGGGGACTGCCGAGCTGTTGCGGTCACGCTCGGCCCGCCTCTACGCCCGGGCGGCCCGCCGGCTGCTGCCGGAGGTGCGTAGGGAGGACCTGCTCCCGGGTGGGGCCGGGGTGAGGGCGCAGGCGGTCGGCCGCGACGGGCGGCTGGTCGACGATTTCGTGATCGAGACGGCCGGGACCTCGGTACACGTGCTCAATGCCCCTTCCCCCGGCGCCACCGCCTGCCTGGCGATCGGCCGCCACATCGCCGGCCGGGTGGCCGGTCTGCTGCAGCGGTAGGGAACGAGCGGTGTGTAGTCTCACTGATCGGTGAGCACGGAGATCCGGACTGTCGCGGTCATCGGAACCGGTCGGATGGGGGCTGCCATGGCCGCCACCATCGGCCGGGCCGGCTTCGACCTCGTGTTGTGGAATCGCAGCCCCGACAAGGCCGAAGCTCTGCGGGAGGCGCTGGGAGGAACGGTCGCCACCACCCCGGCGACGGCAGCGGGGACGGCCGACGTGGCCATCACGAGCCTGGCCGACGACGAGGCAGTCACCGCCGTCTATCTCGGGTCGGACGGTGTGGTCGAAGGGGTGGGCGAAGGCTCGATCGTCGTCGACACCAGCACGGTCGATCCCGACACGATCCGGTTGGTGGGCCGGGCGGTCGACGAGGCGGGGGGCGGCTTCCTCGACGCTCCGGTGTCCGGCAGCGTCTCGACCGTCGAGCAGGGAGCGTTGACCATCATGGTCGGCGGCGAGGCCGGTCTCCTGCAGCGGGCGATGCCGGCCCTCGAGCCCCTCGCCGCCCGGGTGGTCCACGTGGGTGATCGCGCCGCCGGGTCGGCCATGAAGCTGGCCGTCAACGCCCTCGTGCATGGGATCAATGTGGCTTTGTCGGAGGCGCTGGTGCTGGCCGAGCAAGCCGGGGTGGATCGAGCCACCGCCTATGAGGTGTTCGCCGGAGGGGCGGGCGGCGCCCCCTTCGTCCACTACA
>JBFGJL010000215.1:0-3981 GCA_041577235.1 Acidimicrobiia bacterium
AACTCGGTTACCAGCGCCTCTCCGCTCAGGGCCATCTCCGAATTGGCGCGAGCGAGACGGCGCTCGAGCCGGCGAGCACGACGTCCCGCCCGGAGGTGGGCGGGCAGCTCGTCACAGGTAGCCACGGGATGGGCAAGGCTCTCCCGGCTCGCCGAGAACGCCTCCTCCGGCCGGGCGCGGAGGGCGCGCAGCGCTCGCAGGGTCCGCTGCTGGAACTTCCGGTCGCGAGGACGAAACGGGGTGGGCAGCTCCACCGAGCCGACCCGGACGGTTCCATCGATCACGTCGTCGGGCCGCCAGGTGCTCAGCCGTCCCGAGGTCGAAAGCATCAGGACGTTGCCGTGTTCTCGCCAACCGGGCTTGCGTTGCAGCAGCACGTAGCGGCCTGCCCGGCGTCCGCCCGGTAGGTCCACCACGTCGCCGGGCCTGAGGCCGGCCAGGAACTGCCGGGCGCTCCCTCCCCGCCCGGATCCGGGCGGCCGGCCGTCGAGCAGATCGAGGTACTCCCAGATCGAGCCCTGGCGGCATTCCGCCTCCGTTCGTGCGGTTTCGATCTCGGCTTGGAGGGCCGCCACCCGGCCCTCGAGGGCGAGGGCGCTTCCTTCCCGCTGGAACTGCGCGAAGGAGGCGTTCAGGAGGGCCTCCGCCTGCTCGCTCGGGTAGTTGGCCACCAGGTTGGCCGCCATGTTGTAGGTAGGACGGAAGCTCGAGCGCAGCGGGTGGGTGCCGGTGGCGGCGATGGCGGCCACCTGCTCGAACCGGACGTAGGGGGAATGGAGCACCACGCCGTAGCCGTGCAGATCGATCCCGCGTCGTCCGGCCCGCCCGGTGAGCTGGGTGTAGTCCCCGGGCTGGAGCAGTTCGTGGGACTCGCCGGTGAACTTGCTGAGAGACTCCAGGACGACGGTCTTGGCGGGCATGTTGATGCCGAGGGCGAGTGTCTCGGTGGCAAACACGACAGAGACCAGCCCGCGGGTGAACAGGATCTCGACCGTCTCCTTGAAGGCGGGCACCATCCCGGCGTGATGGGAGGCCACCCCCGCTTGGAGACGGGACAGCCACGCCTCGTAGCCGAGAGCGGTGAGGTCGGCCCGGCCCAGGTGGTTGGTGCGCTCCTCGGCCACTCTGCGGATCTCTTCCTGCTCATCCCGTTGTGCCAGCCTGACGCCGTCGCCGATCACCTGCGCGACCGCCGAGTCGCATCCGTCCCGGGAGAAGATGAAGTAGATCACCGGCAGCATGCCCTCAGCCGCCAGGAACTCGATCACCTCGGTACGGCGCGGGGTTCCGAACCGGCGCCTGCGGGTCTGGCTGAGCAGACGGGAGATGCGGGGATTGGGCTGACTCGACGTGGGCCCCCGAAAGGTGGGAAACAGACGAAGGGGTGGCGTCGCCCAGCGATCTTTGAGCAGGTAGAGGCTCTCCAGCGGCACCGGACGTCGTTCCTCGACGATCAGCTCGGTTCTTCCGCGCCGACTCCGCACCCATTGGGCGAACTCGGTGGCATTCTCCACCGTGGCGGACAGGCCGACCATCTGCACGTGGGGTGGGGCATGGATGATGATCTCCTCCCACACCGCTCCCCGCACCCGGTCCTGCAGGTAGTGGACCTCGTCGAGCACGGCCACTCCCAGTCCGGCCAGGTCGGCGCTCCCCGCGTAGATCATGTTGCGCAGCACCTCGGTGGTCATCACCACCAGCGGTGCGCTTCCGTTGATCGAGTTGTCCCCGGTCAACAGCCCTACCCGCTCTGACCCGTAGATGGCCGAGAAATCGGCGTACTTCTGGTTGGAGAGGGCCTTGATGGGGGTCGTGTAGAACGCCCGCTCCTCCCGCTCGAGGGCCAGATGAACGGCTGCCTCCGCCACCAGCGTCTTGCCCGAGCCGGTGGGAGCGGTGACCACCACCGAAGCACCGTCGGCCACGGCTTCGGCGGCGGCCCGTTGGAAGGGGTCGGGGTCGAATCCGAGCCCGCTCCAGAAGGTGTCGAGGGTCATCGACGTAGCACCAACTTGACCAGCCAGATGGTCGCCTCGTAGAACACGTACAGCGGCAGCGACAACGCCATCAGTGTCAGTGGGTCCCCGGTGGGGGTCACGGCGGCTCCGATCACGACGATCAGCAGCACCGCCCACCGCCGCCCCCGCTTCAGCTGCGCCGACGAGACCAGCCCGGCGGCGGCGGCAACGAACAGGAAGAGGGGGAACTCGAAGGCGACGCCGAACACCAGCAAGAACC
Organism: Acidimicrobiia bacterium; assembly: GCA_041577235.1. Lineage (GTDB taxonomy): Bacteria > Actinomycetota > Acidimicrobiia > Spongiisociales > DATADW01 > JBFGJL01. The sequence continues at coordinate 2,239 of JBFGJL010000215.1, forward strand.
GCATCACGAACGACATGTAGTCGCCGATTCGCAGCACCGCGTCCACCTCGGGCAGCACCTGCAGCAGGAAGTCGAGCCCGCGGGGCAGGGTCCAATACCCGAACACCACCCCCACCCCGAACAGGACCACCAGGCTGGCGACGATCGGCACCGCCCAGCGGCGCTCACGGGTGGAGAGCGCCGGATTCACGAACGCCCAGATCTGATAGAAGATCACTGGGCTAGCTAGGAAGATCCCGCCGAAGAAGGCGACTTTCATCGCCACCGAGAACTGCTCCGTGACCGTGAAGGAGGCGAGCGGCCTGCCTTCCGGGAAGGCGGAGTGATAGGGCTGGGACAGGACGTCGATCAACTGGTCCTTGAAGATGAAGGCCACGATCGCTCCCAGCACGATCGCCACCGACATCTTGAACAGCCTCCAGCGAAGCTCGTTCAGATGTTCCAGGATGGGCAGGCGTCTCTCGTCGGTCACCCGCCCGACGCCTCCTGCTCGGCGTCGGGGTCTTGCCGCTCGGCCGCCTCGATCGCCTCGAGATCGGCCCGGGCGTCATCCGGGGAGGGCCCTCCCGGGGTCACCGGGCCCGTCCAGTGGTGGATCGAGGCGCCTTCCGTGTCGTCATCCGAGGCGGGGTCGTCGGTCTCGGCCGGGGCGGAGTCGGGATCCTCGCCGGTGGCGGCCTCCGGCCCGCTGGAGTCGGCGGGCGCCGCCCCCGGAGCGGGCGGCGTTTCAGACTCGGGCTGGGGCTCGACGCCTTCGGCCGCCTCCTGCAGGCCCTGCTCGACGTCGGCGGCGGTGGCGCGTAGGTCCCGGCGCACCTCCTCGAGGGCGCCTTTGGCCTCTGCCAGGGGCTCACGCAGGTCCTTGACCTCCTCTTCGATGCCCCGGCGCAGATCCGAGCCGGCGTCCCGCAGTTGCCGGGCGATGGCCCCCACCCGCCTGGCCAGATCGGGAAGGCGATGGGGTCCGAACACCAGCAGGGCCACCACCAGGATGACCATGAGTTCCGTGGCGCTGATGTCAAGCATCTGTACTCAGCATGGTAGATCCGGCGGTGCTACGAAGGACGCGGTTGAGGGCGACCCCCACCGCTCCTACGAGCCGGGGGAGTCGCCCTCGGAAAAGCCTCCCAGTCCGCCGCTAGGCGAGCAATCGGAAGAGATCGGGCTCCTGCTCGAGCGCCTGGGCGAAGGCGGCGATCTCGTCCTCGGTGATCGGGTCGGCTGGGATGATGTCGTAGCGGACGCCGGTGGCCAGCAGGACCGAGACGACTCTGGCGTTGGCGGGGCGGCGCTGAAGCACGTCACACTCGGGGCAGCTGAACCGGTACACGCCCGTCTTGCCGGTGGGATCCAGCTCGAGGGCCAGATCGTCCGGTCCGAGCTCGACGTCGCCGCAGAGGTCGCAGGTGGTCTTGATGGTGGTCATGGGCAGTTCTCCGCTACCGATGTTCTTGCCGGTTGTATCGGCCCCCGACACCCAAACCTGAAGAGAGGATTTCGGATTCGTCAGCGATATCGACCCAGGATCCGACCCCGCAGATCGGCTGCCGCCTCCGCCACCACCTTCCCTTCCACCACTCTCGCTCCGGCCCCCAGCCGCACCAGCAGACGGGCGGCGACGTTGGGATCGCTGGCCGAGAAGCGCACGACCATCCCCTCCTCGCCGTCGGCGAGGACATCGACCGGGTAGTAGTCGGCGACCCAGCGGGCGTCGGGTCCGAGCAGCATGTCCACCCGGACGTC
>JBFGJL010000216.1:0-3961 GCA_041577235.1 Acidimicrobiia bacterium
CTCCTCACTCGTCCACCGCCGCCGCGTCCTCGTCGGAGGACGGCGTCGTCGGCTCCTGGCTCCGTTGGCGCTTGACCGGGGCGATCGTCATCGTCATGTTGCGACCGTCCACCCGTGGCGCCTGCTCGACGACCCCGAACTCGGAGATGTCGTCGGCCAGCCGGTCCATCAACTTGCGACCCAGCTCCGGCCGGGATGCCTCCCGGCCCCGGAATCGCAGTGTCACCTTCACCTTGTCGCCCTCTCCCAGGAACTGCTGGGCTCGTCTCCGCAGGATCTCGTAGTCGTGCGAGGCGATCCGGGGCTTGAATCGCAGCTCCTTGATCACGGTCCGGGTCTGCTTCTTCCTTGCTTCCCGATCACGGACCGACTGCTCGTACTTGAACTTGCCGTAGTCCATCAGACGGCAGACCGGGGGGTTGGCATTGGGTGCCACCTCGACCAGATCGAGTCCGAGCTGATCGGCCAGCCAGAGCGCTTCCTGCAGTTTCTTGACGCCCACTTGGGTGCCGTCGGGGGCGACCACCCGGACCTCCTTCGCCCGGATGTAGTCGTTCACTCGTAGCTCGGCGATGTGCCAACCTCCTCGGTCGTCAAACAAAAAGCAGCAAGTGGAGACCTGCTGCCGGTGGAATGACCTCGGCGCGCCGCAGGCGGCCGGGTGGGAAGCAGCCGCCTCCGCTTTCGTCCGATGTGCCCGGGCAGTATAAGGGCCGGACCCGCACCGATCAATGCCGCCTCTCGCCCGGATCGATGGACGAGCCCGCCAGTTCGTCCAGGGCCCGCAGGGTGATGAGCACCGACTCGGCTGCCTCCCACCCTCTGTTGCCGGCGCCTTCGCCGCTGCGGGCTCGGGCATGGCTGAGCTGGCGGACGGTCAGGATGGCATTGCCCACCGGAATGTCTCGTTCCAGCGAAACCTGGGTGAGGCCCGCGGCCGATTGGGCGGCGACATGCCGGTAATGGTCGGTCTCCCCTTCGATCACGGCTCCCACCGCCACCACTCCTCGACACCCGGCTTGGGCGAGACGAGCGGCCGCCAGAGGCAGCTCGAGTGCGCCCGGCACCCGCACCACGGTGACCTCTTGGACCCCGGCCTTCTCCAACCTGGCCAGCGCCCCCCGCAGGAGCGCCTCGGTGATGAGGCCGTTGAACGTCGACATCGCCACCCCGATGTGGAGCCCCGACCCATCGGCCGAGCCGGAGAGGTCACGAACCCGCATCGGACTCGGACTCGAGCTCCATCACATGGCCCAGCTTGGCGACCTTGGTGGCGAGATAGGAGCGGTTCTCCATGGTGGGAGCGGTCTCGAGCGGAACCCGCTCGACGATCGAGAGGCCGTACCCCTCGATTCCGGCACGTTTGGTCGGGTTGTTGGTGAGCAACCGCATGGTGGTGATGCCCAGATCGGCCAGGATCTGGGCACCGATTCCATAGTCACGGGCGTCGGGGGGAAAGCCCAGCTCGAGGTTGGCTTCGACCGTGTCGCGTCCACCGTCCTGGAGGGAGTAGGCCGCCAGTTTCTCCAGCAAGCCGATCCCTCGCCCCTCATGGCCACGAATGTACAGGACGACACCCTGTCCGGCCCGGGCGATGTACTCGAGGGCGCTGCGCAATTGGCGCCCGCAGTCACAGCGGAGGCTTCCGAAGACGTCGCCGGTGAGACACTCCGAATGCACCCGCACCAGAACCGAGTTGGCTCCGGTCACCTCGCCCCGCACCAGGGCAACGTGCTCGCGCCCGTCTACCAGGGATCGATATCCCACTGCCCGGAACTCGCCCAGGTCGGTGGGAATCCGCGCTTCCGACACCCGCTCGATGAGCCGCTCGGTCCGGCGCCGGTAGGCGATCAGATCGGCGATCGACCCGAGCAGCAGGCCGTGGCGCTGGACGAACTCGGTCAGCTCGGGGAGGCGGGCGACCGTCCCGTCGTCGTTGACCACCTCGCACAGAACCCCGGCCGGGTAGCGTCCCGCCAGCCGGGCCAGGTCCACCGCCGCTTCGGTGTGGCCGGCCCGCTTCAACACTCCACCCGCCTGATAGCGGAGCGGAAAGATGTGTCCGGGGCGGGTGAGGTCGAGGGGGCGGGTGTCCGGATCGATCGCGGCCCGAATGGTGCGGGTACGGTCGGCCGCGGAGATGCCGGTGGTGGTGCCCTCGCGGGCATCGATCGACACCGTGAAGGCGGTGTGCCGGGCCTCGGTGTTGTCGACCACCATCAACGGCAACTGCAGCTCATCGAGTCGCTCCCCCACCATGGGGAGGCAGACGATGCCGCTGGTGTGCCTGACCATGAACCCGATCTTCTCCTCGGTGACCATGTCGGCCGCCAAGATCAGATCGCCCTCGTTCTCGCGGTCGGGCCCGTCGACGATGACCACCATCTCACCCCGGCCGATGGCGGCGATGATCTCCTCCATCGGGGCAAAGCTCATGTCCGTTCCTCCAAGAGCCGCTCCACGTACTTGGCGACCACATCGACCTCGATGTTGACGCTGTCGCCGGGAGCCCGCTCGCCCAGGACCGTGGCCGTGAGGGTATGGGGGATGAGGGCCACCTCGAATCCGTCCCGGGTGCGCTCGGTGACGGTGAGGCTGACCCCGTCGACCGCGATCGAGCCCTTCTCCGCCACATATCTGGACAGACCGGCCGGAAGCGCCACCCGCATCCGCCGGCCAACGCCATCCTCGACGATCTCGGTGACCGTTCCGACTCCGTCGACGTGCCCCTGGACGATGTGCCCGTCGAACCGCCCGCTCGCCGGCAGCGGCAACTCCAGGTCGACGGCGTCGCCCACCCGCAACGCTCCCAGGCTGGTCCGTTGGAGGGTCTCGTTCACCAGCTCGACGGCGAAGGAAGCGGGTCGGATCTCCACCACCGTCAGGCAGACACCGTTGACCGCCACCGAGTCGCCCGCTGCTCCGCTCCTCAACAAGGAACCGCAACCGATCAGCAACCGGGCGCCGGAGTCGGTGGTCGTGATCGCTTCCACTCGACCTACCTGGGCAACGATCCCGGTGAACATCATGCCTCCGGACTGAACTCGACCCGCAGGTCGGGCCCAACCCTGGCGACCTGCTGGATCGTGACCGGGCGGGCGGCGCCGATGGTGGGAAAAGTCCCGCCGAGGGCAGCGAGGCCGGGGCCCCCGGCCAGCTTGGCCGCCAGATAGAGGATTCCCCGGTCGATCAGGTTGCGCTCCCACAGCGCTCCAGCCAGGGCCGAGCCTCCCTCCACCAACAGGTCGATGATCTCCAACCGTCCCAACTCGGCGAGGGCCTTCTCCAGGTCGACCCTCTCCCCCGACTCGTCGGGAACCACGATCACCTGTCCACCGCGAATTCCGGCGAGGGGCTGGGGGCTGAGGATGAGCGGGTTCCGATCCAACAGGCGGGCCTGAGGAGGAATCGGCCGGCGGCCGGCCACGATCACCGGGCGGGTGCCGGGGACGTCCGTCGTGTCCGGGACGCGCACCGACAAGAGGGGGTCGTCGTGGCGCACGGTGCCGGCTCCGATCATGATGGCATCGCTCTCGGCCCGCAGCCGGTGGCCATCGGCCCGGGCTTCCTCCGACGTCACCCACCGGGAGCTGCGGTCAGAGGCGGCCAGCTGGCCGTCGAGGGTGAGGGCCAGCTTGAGGGTGACGCGGGGGCGACCGGTACGGCGGTGATGGAAGTAGCCAGGGTCGAGCGCCTCCACCTCGTCGGCCAGGACTCCGACCTCGACCGTCACCCCAGCTTGGCGCAGTCCCTGAATCCCGCGGCCGTCGACCCGGTCGTCGGGGTCGGATCGTCCGACCACCACCCTGCCCACCCCGGCCGCCAGGATGGCGTCGACACATGGTGGGGTGCGGCCGTGGTGGGAGCACGGTTCCAGGCTCACATAGAGGGTGTGGTCGGGCCCGGCGCCGCCGCTCATGGCCAGCACCTCGGCGTGGGCCATGCCGGGCCCCTGGTGAGC
>JBFGJL010000217.1:0-3959 GCA_041577235.1 Acidimicrobiia bacterium
AGCAATGGGAGCGCCGCCGCCCCCACGACCAGCCCGGCCGCCACCGCCAGTGCCGCCCGGACCAACCGCGCCGGCCTCTCGTGCCGCGGTCGGGGCAGCGGCATGGTGACCACGGTGGCTCGTAGCTCGGCGGCGGCCCGGCCCAGTCGCTCATCGACGAGATTCACGCCATGCCTCCTCGGTATAGACGCCGCTCCAGGGTCGCCCGGGCCCGGCGCAGGTGAGTGTTCACCGACTCTTTGGAGCAGCCGAGGATCCGGGCGATCTCGGGCATCGAGAGCTGGTCGTAGTAGTGCAGCGCCACCACCTGGGCCTGGCGGCGGGGCAGCCGCCGCACCGCCGCCCACACCCACTCGCCATCGGCCGGCAGCTCGGGTGCCGACACCGGTTGGCGGTGGACCGCCAGACGCGCCAGGCTCTTCGCCTCCGCCACCCGCCGGCGGAGGGTCGACACGGCCTGGTTGGCGACCACCCGCCGCACCCAGGCACCGGGTTGGTCCAGCCGGGCCACGTGGTCCCACCGCCGGTAGGCGGCCAGCATCGCCTCCTGGGCGATGTCCTCGGCAGCGATGGCGCTGCCCGACAGCGCATATGCCAGCCCGATCAGCGGCCGGATCTCACGGCGGAAGAATGCGTCGAACGGCTCCCGCCCCCGGAGCACGACCAGTTCCTCGACGATGGGATCGGTGGTCACGCCAGTTACTCGTTCTAGCCCGCCCGAAGTGTGACACGTTTCGGCTCCGGCTCACCTTGGATGCCGGCTGCGAGAGTCGAGGCTCCTCGGCTCCGCAGCACGTGCACGACAGTCGCTACGGGCTCTGCCCCCACGGCCGGCCTGACCACCCTTCACACCCCCGGGAAGCCCAGCTGCCGCCACGCCTCGTACAGCGCCACCGCCACCGCATTGGACAGGTTGAGGCTCCGCCCGCCCGGCGCCATCGGGATCGACAGCACCTCGTCGACGGCGGGGTGGCCCAGCAGCTCGACGGGAAGACCGCCCGACTCGGGACCGAACAGGAGGTGATCTCTCGGGGTGTAGTGGACGGCGGCATAGGCCCGATCTCCTCGCTGGGAGAAGGCGAACAGCCGGGCAGGGGCCACCTCCGCCAGGAACTGGTCGAACCCGGAGTGCTCCCGCACCACCGCCCGCTCCCGATAGTCGAGCCCGGCCCGCCGCAAGCGCCGGTCGTCCAGCACGAACCCGAGCGGGTGGATCAGGTGGAGAATGGCGCCGGTGTTGGCGCACAGTCGCATGATGTTGCCGGTGTTGGGCGGGATCTCGGGCCGGAACAAGACCACCGCCGGCACTTCAGACATGATCAGAACAGCCGCAGCGCGTCCGATTCCACCCCGCGCAGCCGCTCGTAGTCGACCTCGATCCAACCCAGCCCGCGCCCCTCGGCCAGCACCTTCGCCTGCGGAGCCACCACCTGGGCGGCCAGGATCCCTCGGACCGGTCCCAGGCGGGGATCCTGACCCAGCCGCTCGACGTAGCGGGCCAGCTGCTCGACCCCGTCGATCTCGCCCCGCCGCTTCACCTCCACCGCCACCGTCCTCCCCGACCGATCGACGCACAGCAGGTCGACCGGTCCGATGTCGGTGGGGTACTCCCGCCGGATCAGCTCGAGGCCGTCCTCCAGCTCCGCGGGACGCCCCGCCAGCAACTCCTGCAGGTGGGCCTCCACCCCGTCCTTCTGGAGCCCGGGATCCGCTCCCAGCTCGTGGCGATGATCGAGGATGATCTCTTCCATCCTGATCACCAGGCGCTCACCCTTGGGGTTGGTCACCACCCACTGCTGGTCCTTCTCCTCCAGATGATTAGGGGCGTTCATCCAATTGAGCGGCTTGTAGGCGCCACCGTCGGCATGAACGGCCACGCATCCGTCGGCCTTGACCATGATGAGGCGGACGGCCGGGGGGAGATGGGCGGTGAGCCGGCCCTCGTAGTCGACGCTGCATCGGGCGATCACCAGCCGCATGGCCCGCCAGCGTAGCGACCGGGCCTCCAGCCGAGGGGCGCATGGGCTAGCCGGCCGCCGACGGTAGGCTGCGGCGCCTCCGACGAGAGAGGCACTCCTTGGTCGACCTGGCCGCCCGCGCGGTCGACGCGGTGAAGATCTACGGAGAAGGCTCGGCGACGGTCCGGGCGCTGGACGGCGTGACCGTGGACTTTCCGGTCGGCCGCTACACCGCCATCATGGGGCCGTCGGGCTCGGGCAAGTCGACCCTGCTCCACTGTCTGGCCGGGCTCGACTCGCTGACCTCGGGCGACATCTACATCGGTGATCAACGGCTGGGCGAGCTCTCCGACAACCAGCTCACCCGGCTGCGCCGTGATCGGGTCGGCTTCATCTTCCAGGCCTACAAACTGATCGCCACCCTCGATGCCGAGGAGAACATCACGCTCCCCGCCGCCATCGCCGGCCGCCGCCCCGACCGTCCCTGGCTCGACCGGGTGATCGACATCCTCGGGATCGGCGATCGGCTCGATCATCGGCCCGCCGAGCTGTCGGGCGGCCAACAGCAGCGGGTGGCGGCGGCCCGCGCCCTGGCGGCCCGGCCCGACATCGTCTTCGCCGATGAGCCCAGCGGCAACCTCGACTCGAAGTCGGGAGTGCAGCTCCTCGGATTCCTCCGGCAGGCGGTGGACGAGTTCGGGCAGACGATCGTCATGGTCACCCACGATCCGCAGGCGGCCGGCTACGCCGACCGAGTGGTCTTCCTGGAGGACGGGAGGATCGTCGACGAGCTGGCGGATCCCACCACCGAGCGGGTCCTCGACCGCCTCAAGACCCTCGAGACCTGAATGCTGCGCGCCACGGTGAAGGGCCTGCTGGGCCACAAGCTCCGGCTGGCGCTGACCACGCTGGCGGTGGTGCTGGGGGTCGGGTTCGTGGCGGGCTCGTTCGTGTTCACCGACACGCTGGGAGGGGTGTTCGACCGGCTGTTCGCCGACACCCTGGCCGGGGTGGACGTGAACATCCGGGCCACTTCCGAGCTCGATCTCGATTTCGGGCAGCCGGACCGGATCCCCGAGTCGCTGCTCGACACCGTGCGGACGGTGGAGGGGGTGGCCGAGGCGTGGGGCACCATCGGTGGCCTGGCCCAGCTGGTGGGGCCGGATGGTGAGCTGATCGGGGGCACCGGGCCGCCCACCCTGGGCCTCTCGTGGCCCGCCACCGAGCGACCGATCCCCTACAGCCTTCGGGAGGGCCGTCCCCCCGCCGGACCGGGCGAGGTGGTGATCGACGCGGCGGTGGCAGCCCGCACCGGACTGGCACCGGGCAACCGGGTGGAGCTGATCTTCGCCGGCCGGCCCGCCCCTTTCACCATCGTGGGCGTGGCCGGCTTCGGCGAAGCCGACAACCTGGCCGGTGCCTCCTTCGTGCTGGTCGACCTGGCCACCGCCCAAGCCGGGTTCGATGCGGCCGGCACCCTCGACACGATCGACATCGCTCTCGCCGACGGGACCACAGCCGCCCAAGTGATCGAACGACTCTCTGCCGTACTCCCGCCCCAGACCGAGGCGATCACCGCCCAGAGCCTGGCCGAGGAGAGCGCCGCCGAGTTCAAGCAGGGGCTCAGCTTCTTCAACACCTTCCTCCTGGTGTTCGCCGGGGTGGCCCTCTTCGTCGGCACCTTCATCATCCACAACACCTTCCGGATCATCGTCGCCCAGCGGACCCGAGAACTGGCGCTGCTGCGGGCGATCGGTGCCGAGGCGCGGCAGGTGACCGGCATGGTGCTGGCCGAGGCGCTGGTGATCGGCCTGCTCGCCTCGCTGGTCGGCATCGGCTTCGGCATCGGACTGGCGGTGGGCGTACGGGAGGTCATCGGCGCCCTGGGAGGAGAGCTGCCGCAAGGTCCGCTCGTGATCGCCGGCCGCACCATCGCGGTGGCGCTGGTGGTAGGGGTCGTGGTCACCGGTGTCTCCGCCCTCCTCCCGGCCCGGCGGGCGG
>JBFGJL010000218.1:0-3956 GCA_041577235.1 Acidimicrobiia bacterium
CGGCGGCCATGCGTTGGGCGTCGGTCGAAGTGGCGATGCCACTCTCGGCGACCCGTCCGGCCACGCCGTCCAGCCGCGGGGCGAGCCGCTCGGCCGTGGCGAGATCCACCGTCATGGTGGCCAAGCTGCGGTTGTTGACACCGATGAGGTCGGCTCCGGCCGCACGGGCAGCCTCCACCTCGGCCTCATCGTGGACCTCGACCAACGCCGCCAGGCCGGCGCTCCGCGCCTCGGTCAGCAGCAGCTCGAGGTGCGGCCCGACCGCGGCCACGATCAACAGGACGGCGTCGGCCCCCATGGCGCGGCTCTGCCAGACCTGGACCGGTTCGACCACGAAGTCCTTGCGCAGAACCGGCACGTCGACTTCGGCCGCGACCCGGCCCAGGTCGGCCGGGGAGCCTCCGAAGAAGCTGGGCTCCGTCAACACCGAGAGGGCGGCCGCGCCCCCCGTCACATAGGAGCGCGCCTGCGCCACCGGATCTACCGCCGCCCCCAACACCCCTGCGGAGGGAGAACGTCGCTTCAGCTCGGCGATGACCGCCAGCCCGGGACCGGTGATCGCTCCCAGGAGGTCGCGGGCGGGCCGAGCCTGCTGCGCCCGGAGGCGAAAGTCCTCCTCGCGTTCTGACAGCGTCGGCAGGGTCGCCCGCACGGCGGCGAGGATCCGCTCCAGCATCCCGTCATCGTAGGTTCACGCCGCGGGGAGAACGACTCTCATCTGGGTGCCCTGATCGGGACGTGAAGTGGCCTCGACCGATCCGCCCATGGCGTCCACCAGCTGTTTGACGATGGCCAGACCGAGGCCCGATCCCTCCGGCCGGACCCGCCGGTAGCGCTGCGCCACATAGAACTTGTCGAACACCCGCGGGAGGTCGTCGGGATCGATGCCGGGACCCGAGTCCCACACCTCGATCACCACCTCGTCGGCCGAGCCTCCGACCGCGATCCCCACCTCGCCTGCTTCCGGGGTGTAACGCAAGGCGTTCTCCAACAGGTTGGAGGCGATCTGGGCCAGACGGTCGGGATCGACGGGGCGGAGCCCGGTCGGCTCGACCCGCACGGTGAGCCGCACCCGCGCTTGCTCGGCGCGAGGGCGAAAGGCCTCAGCCGTCTCCGCCAGGTGGGCGGCCACGTCGACCGCTTCCGGCCGCAGGGTGAATTCGCGCGCCTCCAGCCTCGCCAGCAGGGTGACATCCTCGATGAGCCGGCGAAGGAGCCCGATCTCACGGTGGAGGACGGCGGCAATGCGGCTCTGCTCGGACGGGTCGAGCCGCCCCTCGTCGAGGGCCTCGGCGTACCCGGCGATGGTGGTCAGCGGGGTACGGAGGTCGTGTCCCACGCTCATCAGGAACTCCCGCTCCCGCTCGTTGGTCTCGTCGAGCCGGTCGGCCATCTCGTTGAAGGCGCGAGCCACATCGGCGATCTCGTCGTCTCCTTCCACCGGTGCCCGGGCAGCCGAGTCACCCCCGGCCAGAGCCGCCGCCGCCGTCGACAGGGCCGACAGGCGGCTGGAGAGCCAGGTCGCCAGCCAGCGGGCGGCCACCGCCGACAGGGCAGCCGCGATCGCCAGCGGGACCACCAGCTGGCGAACCATCGACGCCCAATCGATGCCCTCCAGGGCTCGCTCCAGCAAGAGCACCAGCAACGGCCCGTCGCCACCCAGCCGCCGCACCGGGTGGGCCAGCACCAACGAGCGGTCGCCGGGCGGACCGCTCCGCACGAACACATCCTCCCCCGCGACCAGGGCGTCCAGGTCGAGCGGGAGGTCGGCGAACGCCTCGCCGCCGGTGTGCAGCACTCCGGCCGGGTCGAGCAGCCCGATCTCGGCCCGGCGAGCTCCCGAGATGCGGCGGGCATCCTCGAGGAAGAGAGCCAGACCGCGCGGGCTACCGGCCCGGAGAGCGGAGAGAAGAGCGCGGGAATCCACGCTCGCCAGCCGCTCCGCGGCGGCCTCGCCGATCTCCGCCGCCGCCCGTGCCATCTCCCGGCCCGTGACCAGCGCCTCCGACTGGCGGGTGGCCACCGCGCTCAGCAGGGTCACGCTCACCAAGGCGAGGCCTGCCACCGACAGCAGGCTCCAGAACAGGCGGCGGCGCATCAGGACCGTCCGGGCCGTGGTCCGAGCTCAGCCCTCGAGCCGATAGCCCACCCCCCACACTGTCTCGATGGGGATATCGGGGAGCTTCTTGCGGAGCTGGCGGATATGGACGTCGACGGTCCGAGTCTCGCCGAAGTAGTCGTACCCCCACACCGCCTGCAGGATCTGGGCCCGCGACATCACCAAGCCTCGATGTTCGGCCAGGTACCAGAGGAGGTCGAACTCGCGGGCAGTGGGCTGCACCACCCCGCCGGCGGGAGTTCGCACCTCTCGCCGCCCGCTGTCGATGGCAAACCCGGCCACCTCGATCGTGCGGGGAGGCGCCGGCTGTTCCTCGGCCCGGCGCAGCACCGCCTTCACCCGGGCCATCAGCTCACGGGGCGAGAACGGCTTGGTGACGTAGTCGTCGGCTCCGATCTCGAGGCCCACCACCTTGTCCACCTCGGTATCGCGGGCGGTGAGCATGATGACCGGGACGTCCGACGAGGTACGGATGCGGCGGCACACTTCCACCCCGTCCATCCCCGGCAGGTTCAAGTCCAACAACACCACGCTGGGCGTCCGCTCCTCCAGACGTCGCAGTCCGTCCTCTCCGGACAGGGCGTGGACGAAGCGATAGCCGTCCCGTTCGAAGAACCCGCGCAACATGTCGGCGATGCTCTCTTCGTCTTCGATCAGCAAGACCGCACCGCGCCCGGGCATCGGCCACCTCCTGCTCTCATCTTGGTCGGCCCCGGAGCTGTGATCCAGCATCGCCGGTTCCTGTCCGACCGCCGTTCGAGAACTGTGAAGAATTCGTGTCAGGCGAAGTCGTCGAGCGGCAGAGTCCGCACCTGGGCCCGGGCCGAGGCTCCGGGCCATCGCACCTCCACGACCTGCCCGGGTTCGACCTCTCGCCGCACGAGCGCCAGTCCCACCGGAGCGCGCAGAGTGAGGGACTCGGCCACCGAGCTGATCGTTCCCACCACCCGGTCGCCGTCCACCAGTTCCGCTCCCTCCGGAGGAAGCACGTTCTCGAGGATGACGACGCCCCGAAGGTGGCGGTTGACGTGGCCGCGACTGTCGATCCTGGCCACCAGCTCCTGGCCCAGGTAACACCCCTTCTCGAACGACACCGTCCCCTCCACCAGCCCGGCCTCCTGGGGAATGGTCGACTCGTCGACGTCCCGTCCCATCACCGGCTCTCCCGCCTCGACTCGGACGGCGGTGGCGGCGAGGGTTCCCGCCGGTGCGGCTCCCGCCTCCGCCAGCCGGCTGGTCTCCGCCCCCACCACCATGAAGCGGGGGAGCCCACCCAACGGGGCCGACGCCACGACCACTTCCCCGGCCCGATCCCATCCGTCCGGAACCGGCAGGTCGCTCCGCTCCAACACCCCCGCCGCCTCCGGTCCCCACACCTCCAACACCGGCCGCGGATCGGGCGTGATCTCCACCCGCACCCGGATCCGGTACCGGAGCAGGTCATCCACCATCAGCTCCACCCGATCCCGCTCGGTGACCAGGCCGACCCCCTCTTCGTCCCGCAGCAGCCACAACTGGGCTCGGAGCTTGCCCTGGGGGGCGAGCAGCAGCGAGCGGGCCACCGCCCCCACCGGCATCCCCGCCACCTCCTGGCTCACCAGGTCCTGCAAGAAGGACACCGCTTCCACCCCCTGCGCCCAGGCCAGGCCGTGGTAGGGGCCGGTGAGACCCGCCTGGTTGCGGAGGGCCAGGTACTCGGCGGTGACGTCGCCATGGCTGTCGGGCAGGCGCTCAGACATGACCAGCTCGAGCGATCGCGGCCAAGCTGGCGGCGGCCTTGTCCATCGTCTCCTGGTATTCGGCACTCGGATCGCTGTCCGCCACCACCCCCGCCCCC
>JBFGJL010000219.1:0-3954 GCA_041577235.1 Acidimicrobiia bacterium
CAGATAGCGGAAGCCGAGGTCGACCGCTCCCCGGAAGGCCGGCATCGTGTTCTCCGGCCACAACACCCGGCTGCCCCGATGGGCCATGGCGATCGGATGCTCGGCGCGGAAGAACGGGCGGAGGTGCACCGCCGGAAGTCTAGGGAGCGGTTCCGTCCTCCGATCAGGCCATCTTCACCAGCCGCTTGGACCGGGTCTTGAGGATCGACCGGATCACCAGCAGCGCCACCAGGGCAAAGATCTGGCCGCCGATGGCGATGCGGGTCACGTCCATGGCCGGCTGCCAACTGACCCCGTCCTCCTTGATCACCCATGCCCCTACCGGCCGAGCACGCAGACCGAAGCCGCTCCCCGAGCCCTCGTTACCGGTCTGATCGGATCCGACCCCTCCCCCCCCGCCGCCCATCACCGCCGCCGCCGGGATGAGAGTGAGACCGTTCTTCTCGTAGGGCTCGCCGTACACCCGCTTGACGGTGATGGTCTCGGAGGCCTTGCCCAACACATCCTGCACGTCCATCGCTGGACCCCCTTCCTCGTGGCTTCGTTCTCGGCACGTGGTCATCTCCGACGGTAGCGAACTCACCCGATCACGACGGCGCCGTCCTTCACCACCTTCCAGGTGTGGTCGAGGTCGGGCCGGTAGACGAGGTCGAGGTAGGTGTCGGTGTCGAGCACCACCAGGTCGGCGGGCGCGCCCGGCCGTATCCAACCCTTGTCGGAGGCCTCCAGGGCGAGGGCGCCTCCGCGGGTGGCCGCCCACAACGCCTCTTCGGCGGTCAGCCCCAATTCGAAGGCAGCCAGCGCCACCGCGAAGGGCATACGCTCGACGTAGGCGGTGCCAGGATTGCAGTCGGTGGCCAGCGCCACCGTGACCCCTTCGTCCCACAACATCCGGGCGGGAGCGCGCCGTCCCCGCAGCGAGAGCGAGGCGGCCGGGAGCAGCACCGCCACCGTCCCCGCCTCGGCCAGAGCGGCCGCCTGGGCGGCGCTCACGTGCTCGACGTGGTCGGCCGACACCGCCCCCACCTCCACCGCCAGCTCCACTCCGCCGGTGTCGCCCAGCTGGTTGGCGTGCAGGCGGGGCCGGAGCCCGCGCCGGCGGCCGGCGGCCAGCACCCGGCGGGCTTCGTCGACCGTGAACGCTCCCCGGTCGCAGAAGACGTCGACGTAGGTGGCGAGGGGAGCGCAGGCGGGCAGCATCTCCGATTCCAGCAGCCACAGGTAGCCGTCGCGGTCGTCCCGATAGTCGAGGGGGACCACGTGGGCCCCGAGGAAGGTGGTGACCACGTCCAGCGGCAGCGTCTCGGAGATGGTGTGGGCCACCTCGAGCATGTGCAGCTCGGAGAGGGGCTCCAGCCCATAGCCGGACTTGATCTCGACGGTGGTAGTGCCGGCCGCCAGCATCCTCCCTGCTCGCTCGATCGATTCGGCCAGGAGGCGGTCGGGCCCGGCCGCCCGGGTGGCCGCCACAGTGGACTGGATGCCGCCTCCGGCGGCCAGGATGTCCTCGTAGCTCTCACCCCGCAGCCGCCGTCCCAGCTCCTCCGATCGTTCGCCGGCGAAGACGAGGTGGGTATGCGGATCGACGAACCCGGGGATCACGGTCCGTCCGCCGCAGGCCAAGGCCGGCAGCTCCCGGTAGCGGCCGGGAAGCTCGGAGGCGGGGCCGACCCAGGTCACCCTCCCTTCCCGCACCGCCACCGCCGCCCCTTCGATCACCCCCACCAGGTCGGCCGCCCGCCGGTCGTTGGTGACGAGCCGGCCGACGTCCTCCAGCAGCAGGTCGCCACCCTGGACCTCGGGCCCGGCCTCGCCGGCGATGTCGACCGCCAGCCGGGCGCACTCGTCGCAGATCGAGGCCCCGGCTGGACCGTGCACGAGATGGTTGACCTGGGTACGGGTCTTGCCGCAGAAGCTGCAGCGAGCGCTGGTCAAGCTCCGCCTTCCCGCATGGGGATACGCACTCCCCGCTCGGTCGCCACCTCCATCGCCCGCTCGTACCCGGCATCGGCGTGGCGAATGACGCCGGTGCCCGGATCATTGGTCAACACCCGTTCGAGGCGAAGATCGGCCTGGTCGGTCCCGTCTGCCACCACCTGGGCACCAGCATGGATCGACTTGCCCATCCCCACCCCACCGCCGTGGTGGACGGCCACCCAGGCCGCCCCCGACGCCGTGTTGAGCAGGGCATTGAGGATGGGCCAGTCGGCCACCGCATCGGAGCCGTCGGCCATGGCCTCCGTCTCCCGGAAGGGAGAGGCCACCGAACCCGAATCGAGATGATCACGCCCGATGACGATCGGGGCGGCCACCCCGCCTCGTCGCACCAGCTGATTGAACGCCAGCCCCGCCCGGTGTCGCTCTCCGTAGCCCAACCAGCAGATCCGGGCGGGCAGACCCTGGAACCGGACTCGTTCCCGCGCCATCTCCAACCAGCGATGGAGGGGGCGGTTGTCGGGGAACAGCTCGGCCACCGCCTGGTCGGTGGCGGCGATGTCGGCCGGGTCCCCCGAGAGGGCTATCCACCGAAAGGGCCCCATTCCCTCGCAGAAGAGCGGCCGCAGGTAGGCGGGCACGAAGCCGGGATAGGCGAAAGCATCGGAGAACCCCCCGGCGGCCGCCTCTCCCCGCAGGTTGTTGCCGTAGTCGAACACCTCCGATCCGGCCCGTTGGAACCCGACCATCGCCTCGCAGTGGACCGCCATCGAGGCGCGGGCCTCCTCCACGTAGCGCTGGGGGTCCTTCCGGCGCAGCTCCGAAGCCTCGTCCAGGTCGTAGCCACGGGGGACGTAACCGTTGAGGGGATCGTGGGCCGAGGTCTGGTCGGTGACGACGTCGAAGGCCACCCCCCGAGCCAGCAGCTCCGGAAAGGCGTCGGCGGCGTTGCCGGCCACCCCGATCGAGCGCGCCCTCCCCTCCTGGCGTGCCTTCTCGGCCAGCGCCACCGCCTCGTCCAGCGAGCCGGCCGCCTGGTCGAGGTACCCGGTCTCCAGCCGGCGCTGGATCCGGTCCGGGTCCACCTCGACGCACAACGCCACCCCGTCGTTCATGGTCACCGCCAGCGGCTGGGCGCCTCCCATGCCGCCCAGACCGGCGGTGAGGGTGACCGTGCCGCCCAGCGTTCCCCCGAACCGCTGCTCGGCGATGGCGGCGAAGGTCTGGTGGGTCCCCTGCAGGATGCCTTGAGTGCCGATGTAGATCCAGGAACCGGCGGTCATCTGCCCATACATCATCAGGCCCGCCGCCTCCAGCTCCCAGAACGTCTCCCAGGAGGCCCACTCCGGCACCAGCAGCGAGTTGGCGATCAACACCCGCGGTGCCAGCTCGTGGGTGGTGAACAGCCCCACCGGCTTGCCCGACTGGACCAGCAGGGTCTGGTCGTCTTCCAGCGCCACCAGCGCCGCCACGATGGCGTCGAACGCCTCCCACGATCGAGCCGCCTTGCCCCGGCCTCCGTACACCACCAGCTCGTCCGGGTTCTCGGCCACGTCTGGGTCGAGGTTGTTCATCAGGCAGCGCAACGCCGCCTCCTGCAGCCAGCCCTTGGCCTGCAGCTCGGACCCGCGCCGGGCTCGAATCGTCCGTGGCTCGCTCATCGATAACTCCTTGCTCACGGCTCACGGTACCCGGGGCAGAGGCCGGCCGGTGGCGGCCGCTCGGCTCCTGGGGGGCGTCGCTCCCTCAGCCCAGGAACGCGTCCAATGCCCCCGCTTCGATCATCTCCGCCACCGTCTCGATCTCGTCGGCCATCGCCCGGTCCTCGACCAGGGGCGGCACCTCCGAGCGGATGGCCTCCATGGCGGCGGCGGTAGCGGGAGAAGGACGCAGCGGCGCCCGGTACTCGATCCCCTGCACGGCGCACAACAGCTCCACCGCCACCACCCGCACCGCGTTGTCCAGCACCTGCCACGCCTTGCGGCCCGCCCCCCAGCCCATCGACACGTGATCCTCCTG
>JBFGJL010000220.1:0-3925 GCA_041577235.1 Acidimicrobiia bacterium
CCCGAACACGTCGCTCCCCGGCCAGTTGAACGAATGCCAATAGCAGACCGCGATCCGCAATTGGTCTTCCATCCTCTTCCCCAGGACCATGCGGTCGGGGTCGTAGACCTTGAACGCCAAGTCGTTGTGAGAGTCGGGCCCTTCGAACCCAATCGTCTCCGGCACGTCTGTGAAGAATTCTGCTCCCATGGCTGGCTTCACCTCTCCGGGGTCTTCGGCGTTCTCGATCGCTCGGATCGCTGGCGCCGGCTCCGCTTACCGGGTCACCGACGAAGGTTATTGCGCCGTGCATGACCCGGCAACGACGAGCGAAGGTGCGGTAGCGGGGTGGCCCCCGGCGCAGTGGGCAGGTTGGAGCGCCGACGCCGGCCGCTGCGAACGGCGTCGCGCTCTCCCTCACTGACCGCACCGGCACCACCCGTCCACCCAGTGGCCCGGGGCGGGCCTGCGGTGGGAGTCAGGCGGCGGCCACCACCGGCTCGTCGCCTGCTTCCGCCATGGAACGAACATCCAGGGCGAAGTCGATGACGTGGGCGGGCAGATAGAGCCCGTACCTCTCCAGCCATTGGTCGATGAACCCGGTGATGTCGCCGTCCATACCTCACCTCCCGGGTTTGAGACGAGGCGACGAACCGTCCCGGTTCCCGGCCAACCAGGGTCGCTTCTCGTCACGTTCGCGGGTGCGCACTCCCGGGGCCGGTCAGGAGCGCTTGGCGATCTCTTCCAGCATCACCTCGGTGGCACCGCCGCCGATGGAGGCGATCCGGGCGTCGCGGAACATGCGCTCGATGGCGGTTTCCCCCATGTAGCCCATCCCCCCGTGGAACTGCACGCAGGCGTACATGACCCGGTTGACCAGCTCGCCGATGAAGGCCTTGCACATCGAGACCTCCCGCACCGCCTCCTCCCCCCGTTCCAGCAGCCAACCGGCGTGGTAGATGAGCTGCCGGCCCGCTTCCACCTCCGCCTGCAGCATGGCCAGCCGGTGCCGGACGGTCTGTTTGTCGTACAGCCGCGACCCGAAGGCCTTCCGCTGCCGGGTGTAGTCGATCGTCAGCTCTATCGCCTTCTGCGCTTCGCCGATGGCTACACCCCCCAGCACCAGCCGCTCGTTCTGGAAGTTGTGCATGATGGCGTAGAACCCGCCGTGCTCTTCCCCCACCAGGTTCGCTGCCGGCACCCAGCAATCCTCGAAGATCAGCTCGGCGGTGTCGGACGAGCGCCAGCCCAGCTTGTCCAGCGCCCGCCCGACCCGAAAGCCCTCGGTCCCCTTCTCGACGATGAAGAGGGAGATGCCGCGTGAGGCTTTCGCTGCCGGATCGGTTCGGGCCGCCACGAACACCAGGTCGGCGTAGACCCCGTTGGTGATGAACATCTTCGTGCCGTTGAGAACATATCCGTCCCCGTCGCGGCGGGCGCTGGTGCGGAGGGCAGCGACGTCCGACCCGGCGTCCGGCTCGGTCACCGCCAGGGCGGCGATCGCCTCACCGGAGATCATCCGCCCCATGAACCGGTCCATCTGCTCCTCGCTCCCGTAGTTGATCAGGTAGGGGGCGGCCAGGTCGGTGTGGACGAGCACGGTGGCCGCGAAGCCGCTGAAGGTCGACCGGCCCAGCTCCTCGGCGAACACCAGGGAGGTGAGCGGTCCCTGCTCGATCCCCCCGTACCGGGCCGGGTGCCGTAGTCCGAAGAAGCCGATCTCCCCCATCTTGCGGAGAACGTGGCGGGGGACATGGCCCGCCTCCTCCCAGGCGTCCCCATGGGGGAGCACCTCGTTTTCGACGAAGGTCCTGGTCTGGCGCCGGATCGCCTCCAGATCTTCCGTCATGTACACCGATCCCACCTGGCTGCCTCCTGCCATTCGATCACCGAGAGGTTAGATCCGGTCACCCCCGACGGACGAGCCCGGTGGCAAGGGCCTCGTGCCGTACTCACCCTCGTTGGGCCGACGTGCAGGCACCCTCATGGTGGTGGCCTGGTCCGAACCTGGCGAGATATCGAACGTATGTTCGATACACTGTCATGATGCTGCGCTGGCGACTCCGGGCCGACACTCCGGACGCCCTCTTCGAGCGAGGGGAGGTGGTGGCAGGCCGCGGGGCCTATCGCGGGATCGAGTTCTTCGAGGTGGAGGCGAGGCAGCTCATCAACCGGCTGCCGGCCGGAACCACGCTGCCTTTCTCGCACACCATCAACGTCTACCGAGGCTGCAGCCACGCCTGTGTCTACTGCTTCGCCCGACCCACCCACGACTTCCTCGGGTTGGGGATGGGCCGCGACTTCGAGACCAAGATCGTGGTCAAGGTCAACGCCCCCGGGCTGGCGCGGGCCGAGACCGACCCGGGCCGCTGGTCGGGCCACCCCATCGCCATGGGCACCAACACCGATCCCTATCAGCCGGCGGAAGGCAAGTACAAGCTGACCCAGGGGGTGGTGGAGGTGCTGGCGGACCGGCGCAATCCATTTTCCATCCTCACCAAGTCGCCGTTGGTGCTGCGCGATCTCGACCTGCTCACCAGAGCGGCCGGCGACGGAGAGGTGCGGGTGGACCTGTCGATCGGAACCCTGGACGAGGAGGTGTGGCGCAAGACCGAGCCGGGAGCTCCTCATCCCCGCCGGCGCGTCGAGGCTCTGGCTCGGCTGCGGGAAGCCGGCATCCGGGCGGGCGTGCTGGTCGCCCCGGTCCTTCCCGGCATCTCCGACCACCCGGAGCAGCTGCGGGCGGTGGTGGAAGCCTGCGCCGCCGCCGGGGCGACCTTCGTGGCCCCCATCCACCTCCATCTCCGCCCCGGCGTGCGGGAGCACTATCTGACCTGGCTCGACGAGCACTATCCGCATCTGGCGGCCGGCTACCGATCCCTCTACGGGGAGGGCCCATACGCTCCGTCCCGCCAACGCGCCCTCGCCGCCCGGGTGGCGGCGCTGGCCGCCGAGACGGGAATGGAGTCGCCACCCCGCAGCGACCGCAACGGGCCGGGCCGGGGGCGCCGGCCCCGCCAGCTCCGGCTGGATCTCTGACCGGGATTGCGATCGAGCGGACCCGACGGTGGACCAGAATGCCCCGATCATGGGATCGCCTCCCCCCCATCGCCGGCACGGCTCCCGCTACCTACTGGTCATGTCGTTGGGAGCGCTGGGCGTGGTGTACGGCGACATCGGCACCAGTCCGCTCTACGCCCTGCGGGAAGCGTTCGTGGCGGCCGGAGGTCTGGAGGTCGATCGGGCGACGGTGCTGGGGGTGCTCTCCCTGATGTTCTGGTCGCTGGTGATCATCGTGACCGTGAAATACCTGGGGTTCGTGATGAGAGCCGACAACCACGGCGAGGGCGGGATCTTGGCGTTGACCGCGCTCCTGCTGCCGACCGGCGCCAGCCGCCCGGGGAATGTCAGGGGTGGCCTGATCCTGTTGGGGTTGTTCGGAACGGCGCTGCTCTACGGTGACGGCATCATCACCCCGGCCATCTCGGTCCTGTCGGCGGTGGAAGGACTGGAAGTGGCCGCCCCAGGACTGGAGCCCTACCTCATCCCGATCGCAGTGGCGATCCTCATCGCCCTGTTCTCGATTCAGCACCATGGCACCGCCACCGTGGGTGCCGTGTTCGGACCAGTGATGGTGGTCTGGTTCGCGGTGCTGGCGGGACTGGGTGCGAGCCGCATCGTGCAGGACCCCCAGGTGCTGGCGGCGGTGATCCCCAGCCACGCGGTGGCCTTCGTGGCCGCCCAACCGCGACTGGCGTTCTTGGCGCTCGGCGCGATCTTTCTGGTGGTGACGGGGAGCGAGGCCCTCTACGCCGACATGGGCCACTTCGGACGGCGCCCCATCCGGATGGGCTGGTTCACCCTCGTCTTTCCGGCTTTGGTGCTGAACTACTTCGGTCAGGGAGCGCTGGTGATCGCCGACCCGTCGGCGATCGTCAACCCCTTC
>JBFGJL010000221.1:0-3925 GCA_041577235.1 Acidimicrobiia bacterium
ACTCGGATCGCTGTCCGCCACCACCCCCGCCCCCGCCTGCACCCAGGCCCGGCCGGCGGCGGCGATCACCGTCCGGAGACAGATCGCCATGTCGACGTTGCCGGAGAAGTCGATGTAACCCACGGCGCCGGCGTAGGGCCCACGGGCCACCGGCTCCAGCTGGTCGATGATCTCCATGGCTCGCACCTTGGGGGCTCCCGTGACGGTCCCATGAGGGAAGACCGCCCGCAGCACGTCCACCGGGCCCCGGCCGGCCCGCAGCTTGCCCGACACCCCCGACACGATGTGCATCACATGCGAGTAACGCTCGACCACCATCAGTTCGTCCACCTCCACCGACGAGAAGTCGCACACCCGGCCCAGGTCGTTGCGGGCGAGATCGACCAACATGACGTGTTCGGCGCGCTCTTTGGGATCGGCCAACAACTCTTCCTCCAATATCAGGTCCTCCTCGTCGGAACGCCCCCGCGGCCGAGTGCCGGCGATGGGGCGGCTGAACACCCGCCCGTCCCGCACCCGAGTCATCAGCTCGGGCGAAGATCCGGCCACCGCCACCTCGGGATGGCGTACGTAGAACATGAACGGGGAGGGATTGACCAGGCGGAGGGCCCGATAGACCGACAGCGGTTCCCCGTCGTAGGGCACCTCCAGCCGCTGGCTCACCACGATCTGGAGGGCATCACCCTGGCCGATGTGGGCCTTGGCGGCCTCCACCGCCCGCTCGAAGGTGATTCGGTCCAAGGTGGAGCTGGCGGCCGGAGGCTCCACCTCGGCATCCATCAGTCCCGGCCGGTAGCCCGCTCCCTCCCCCAGCCGGGCGACCGCCCGCTCCAGATGGGAGACCGCCTCCCGGTAGTGCTCGGCCGCGTCGCCGTTCACGAAGACGTTGCGTACCAGGGTGATCGTCTGATCGAACCGGTCGAGTGCCGCCAGCGACCCCACCACCTGCCACACCATCTCGGGCAGCCGGCGGTCATCGGGAGGCCGGGCCGGGAGTCGCTCGACATAGCGCACACAGTCGTACCCGAGGTAACCCACCATTCCGGAGTGGAGGGGTGGGAGGCCGGGGAGGTCGGGGGCGCGGAACCGGCCCAGCAACGCCTCCAGCACCTCGAGTGGATTCCCGTCGGGAAGCTCGATCCCCTGCCCCTCGACCGTGGTGAGACCCTCCCGAGCGACCAGCGTCCAGACCGGATCCCAGCCCAGAAACGACCAGCGGGCCCAGCGCTCACCACCTTCCACCGACTCCAGCAGGAAGCCCGGCTCCCCACCCACCAGCTTCTCGAAGGCGGACACCGGCGTCTCCCGGTCGGCCAGGAGCCGCACCGACACGGGCACCACCGGAAAACGAGAGGAGAGTTCGATGAACTCGACGAGCGACGGGACGACCTGCACCCCGACCAGCGTACCGAGCGCCGGCGGTGACGGTCAGGTCGACTCGATGATCCGACCGAGCGGCGTGTTGATGAACAGGTCAGTCACCCAGCCGGAGATGACGCTGAGCTGGCCGGTGATCATGATCACCCCGAACCCTGCCAGGAGCAGGCCGGAGGTGACGTTGATCGGACGCAGATGGCGGCGGATCAGCCGCATGGCCCGGAAGGCGCGGCTGAGGCCCACCCCGGCCAGCACGAAGGGGACGCCCAACCCCAGCGCATACACGAACAAGAGCAGCATCCCCCGCCCCAGCGTCTCCTGTACGGCCGCGGTGGTGAGGATGATCCCCAGGACCGGTCCGATGCACGGCGTCCAGGCGAACCCGAAGGCGATCCCCATCACCGGCGGTGCCCATGCTCCCAGCCGGGAAGGACGGACATCGAGACGGCGCTCCCGGGTGAGCCGGGCCAACAGACCCGAGTCGCTGAGTGAGATCGCCACCAGCAACACGCCGAACGCCAGCACCACCCAGCCGGCCAGGCGGGTGGTCAGCCCGGAGTTGCGGTTGAGGAACTGACCGATGCTGGTGGCCCCGGCTCCCAGCGCCAGGAAGACCAGGGTGAATCCGGCCACGAACAAGCTGGTGGTGCGCAGCATCCGTCGCCACGACGTCTCGCCCGACTCGAGCTCGCTGACCGTGTACCCCGACATGAGGCTGAGGTAGCCGGGGAGGAGGGGCAGCACGCACGGCGAGATGAAGGAGATGATGCCCGCCCCGAAGGCGACCAGCAGCGTCACATCGGCCATGGCGGCCCTTTCCCCGGTGGATGGATGACACCATCTTCCCAGAAACCGGGTCTCATGAGAGCCGACGTCCGGGCGGTGACTCTCACTAACCTGCCGCCACCATGGAGCATGGACGGGACGGGCCCGTGGACTTCGGGAGGCGCCCGCTCCCCTCACCCGCCACTGCTGGGATCGACCAAACCCGGCCTCTGGGCACGGCGACGAGGCCGGCCCGGAGACAGACAACGGGCGCGGCGTGCGGCGGCTGATCCGCAGCCTCCTCCCGGTCACGGCTTTCACCCGCGAGGACCGAAGAGTCAGCGCCGTCATGTGGATCGCCGGGACCGTTCAGGGCTTTGCCCAGGCTCAGGTCACCAACACCCTGCCGTTCGTGCGGACCAGCCTCCGCCTGAGCGAGGGGGAGATGAGCCAGGTCCTGGCCATCACCAGGCTGGGGGCATTCTTGGCGCTGGCGGCCACCGTGTACGGGGACCGGCGCGGACGTCGCTGGCCGTTCCTGCTCGGCTTCACCGTGCTCATGGCCGCCAACGGGGCCACCGCCTTCGCCGGCGGCGCCGGGTCGTTCACGCTCTTGCAGCTGTTGGTGCGGTTCGGCACCACCGCCGTCGGGGTGCTGGCCATCGTGCTCCTCTCCGAGCAGCTCTCGCCGGCGGTGCGGGCCTATGGCATCTCCATCTACGGCGCCTCCGGCAGCTTCGGGGCCGGGCTGGCCCTGATGGTCCTGCCCATCGCCGGGACCGGCACCGCGGCCTGGCGCTACCTGTTCGCCGCCAGCTTCCTGGGCCTGATCCTGCTCCCGTTCCTTCGTCGGCAGGTTCGGGAAAGCCCTCTGTTCGACGGTCTCGCCCCTCGGGCCGGCCTGTTCGCGGTGATGAGAGCGGGCACTCGCACGTCGTTCGCGCTGCTGGGAGCGGCCTCGTTCCTGGCCGCGGCCTACTCGTCGGTGGCGATCTCGTTCACCTTCGAGCGGTTGGTCAACGACCTGGGGTTCTCGACCGGGCGGTCGGTGGTGATCAGCCTGGTGGGCGGAACCCTGGGCGGGGTCGGCTTCTTCCTGGGCGGACGAATGGCGGACGAATGGGGTCGCCGCCCCGCCACCGCGATCGGGTTCCTGCTGGCGGCGGTGGGAGGAGTTGGCCTCTACACGCTCGAGCATCCCCTGCTCCTGGTGCTGGCGGTGGTCGTGTCGACCTTCGGGTCCTTCGCCGCCATCCCGGCCGTGGGAGCTCACCGCAACGAGCTCTTCCCGACCGGGTTGCGGGCGACGGCGGTCATGTGGCTCAACAACCTCGGGGTGTTGGGCAGCGCCGCCGGTCTGGCCAGCGGGCGTTGGAGCATCGACCGTCTCGGCCTCAGCTCGACCGTGACCTTCCTCGCCGCCGCCATGGCGCTGGCCGCGCTGCTCACCATGCTGCTCCCGGAAACCAGGGGTCAGCGGCTGCGGGAGGCCAGCTCGAACAGCTGGGGGTAGCCGGCCGCCAGCGCCAGACCCCGTACCATCAGCAGCAGCGTCACGCTCCACCAGATCCACACCAGCCCCGCCCCGGCGGCAGCGCCGGCCAGGAGGGCGACGGCGGTCAAGGTCGCGGCCAGCACCGTGGTGCCCGCCAGGTAGGAGAAACGCGACGCTCCAATGTAGATGCCGTCGCCGACGAACACCAACGCCGCCACCGGTTGCATCAACGCCACCACCGGCAGCACCGACTCGATGGCCGTCCGCACCCCGGTGTCGCCGGTGAAC
>JBFGJL010000222.1:0-3906 GCA_041577235.1 Acidimicrobiia bacterium
ACGAGGTCGACCTTCTCGTTGTAGAAGGCGACCAGGCCGGCGATGGCCACGCTCTCCGCCACCGGATGCCGGTAGCTCCAGGCGTAGTCGGGGAACAACTCGTCGCCGATGCGGACGCCCCAGTACTGGGCGGCCCCCTTGTAGGGACAATGGGTCACCGTGTCGGTGGGGACCAGTAGGTCCATCCGCACGTCGACCTTGGGGAGGTAGTACCGGGTGGGGAGACCGGTCTCGAACAGCAGACGGGGATGGTGGGATTCAGCCACGGTCACACCCTCCAGGGCGACCTGCACGTGTCGGGAGCTGGCCAGGATGTCGACCCGCGTGTAGGGGTCGCGGGGATGGACGTACACCTCTTCGTCCTCTTCGAACCAGTGGTCCATGGCGTCCCACCGGAGTGCCACCATCCCGCGCAGGTCCTCGAGGGGCGAGTCCGGGTAGGCATAGGCGGCTGCCTCCGCCTCCTTGGCTCCTCCCTTCACGTCGTACCAGATCGCCTCACCCCGGCTGGGGCTGCGCTCGACCCGCCCGCTGGGGCTCAGCAGCTCCATGCGAACGTCCTCCTGGGGGAAGTAGTAGGTCGGGTAGTAGGGCTTCTCCCAGACCAGACGAGGGCGGTTCGTGTCGGCCACCGCCTCCCCTCCCAGGAAGGCGCGGACCCACTTGCCGCTCTCTTCGATCCGGATTCGTCCGCGTTCGCTCGTCATGGGGCTGCTCCTGATCGTCGCACCTTGGCCAACCGCCGCCGCCTGGGCGGGATTCCCGCCGGGGGAGGTCGGAGTCAGCCGGCGGTCGGGGCGGTGATGGGGTCGGCGTCGCCCAGCGGCATGAACTCGGTGCGAGTGACCAGCGCCTCCCCTTCCACCGTCGCGGTGAACTGCAGGGCGACCAACCTCGTCTCGGACAGCTCCGCCACCACCGTGACCTCGCCACCTCCGGGAAGTTGGAGCGCGGCGGCCGGGTAGGTCAGCTCCAGTACGGTTCGCCTGCCCTGGCGCTCAACCACCTCACTCGCGATGGGTTCGAGCAGCGGCTCGAGGGGAGAAACGAGGGGCGCCGCCTCCGCCAGCAGCACCCACTCGTCGTTCTCTCGCACCCACTGCCCGGCGGCGGTGATCACGTAGTCGATCTCGGCTCCGCCGGCGGCGACGGTGAAGGCGCTGGCATCTTCGATCACCCGTCCGGTCATGGTGGTGGTGACTTCTTCACCCACGGTGACGGTCGTGTCGAATCGGTAGCCCCCCGACATGCCGGCGATGGCTTCCTCCAGCGTGGGCGCCGGCTGGGTGGGCTCCGGACCGGGGGCGACCGCGATCGTCGTGGGGGCCGCGCCGGGCGTTGCCGATGGGCTGGGAGCGGAGGAGCCAGCGCCGCCGCAGGCGGCCAGCACCAGCGCAACGGTGGCCCCGCCGAAGCGGAGCCACCGTGTCGTGCTCGGGGTTGGCTCAGCCGCCATCGGCCTCGCCGTCGCCGCCGCCCTGGCGACCTTCTTCGCCCTTCTTCGGTTTCTTGTCCTTCTTCTCGTTCCGGACGAGCTCGTCCTGCCCGGTCCGATCACTCCGCCGGTCCTCGGCGAGAGCCGGTCCGCCCCGGCTCTCCTCATCACCGGCCCTGGTGGGCTCTCCCTCGTGCTGGACCTTGCAGTAGGAGGAACGCACCCGCAGCTCGTACTGGCCATCCCGTTCTCTCAGCTCGACCCGCACCTTGATTCGGTCCCCGAAGCGAACCTCGAAGCCCTGACCCTGTTCCTTCACCTCGAACGGCTCGGGAGTGGCGCTCACGAACAGGACCTCGCCCGCCTCGGTCACCTGGTAGCTGACGGCCGCTTCGGTCCCATCGCACAGGCGCCCGGTCCAGGTGCGGTCACCGACCAGCTCCTCGAGGGCACCCTGCAGGCGCTGCACGTCCTTGGCCTTGAGGCCGATCATGAGCGTGGCCCGAGTGTCGCCGTCCTCGCCGGTCTCGACCTCGACCGCGATCTTGAGCCACTTCTCGTAGCCGTCGTAGGCGAACCGGACCTTGACCGAGGCCTGGGTCTCGTTGCCGTCGGTCTCCACCTCCGGCTCGTGCTGTTCGACCACCACGTCGGGCGGGGCGTCGATGCCCAGGATCTCGACCACGGGCGTGCCGTCCCCGGCGTCGGACACGAGATAGTCGACGGTGACCGGCCCGGTGCCGAACAGGTCGGCGCTCCACGATCCGGGGCCGAGCAGGTTCTCGAGCGAGCTGGTCTTGACCTTGGTGGTCAGCTTGCTGCCCTTGGCCTTCACCTCGACCTTGGTCTCGCCGTCTTCGAACCGGAACCGCACCCGGTGCTCGTTCGACTCGACCTCGGCGCCGGCCGCCTCCGGGTCGAGGCTCACCTCCTGGATGTTGCCGTTGTCGTCGAGGACGATATCGATGACCAGCGGCGACCCCAGCAGCGGGACGGTGACGACCACTCCGCCCGTCTCCTCGCTGCCCGGCTGGGCGATGGCCTGGGTGGTGTCAGCCGCGGCGGTCCCCGGCAGGGCCACCACGCCCAGGAGCAGGAGCGGCAACAGCCGCGCCCATCCTCTCCACATTCCCGACATGCACGCTCCTCTCACGCACTCCCCAGCCACATCTCTCCCGTCATGGTCGAGGAGGTGGCCTTAAGAACGCTCTAAGAGGTTCTCAGGGATTTCCCCACCGGCCGCCGGGCACCCTCCCGGTACAGTGCCGCCATGGATCCACAACCGCTGGTGGCCGTGCACGTTCCGCTGGTGGGAGATGAGCGCCGCAAGAACTGGGCCAAGGTGGTGGTGGCGGTCGACGATGCCAAGGCGTCCGGCTGGGCCTACCAAGGGGAGTTCATCGCCGTCGGAGGTGTCCAGGACGTCCCGGCCCGATCGGTGGTGATGGTCTACGGCGAGCGCGGCTCTCGTGCCAACCCGCAGGTGGAGGTGAGGGTCTACACCGCCAACGCCGACGGCACCCTCAGCTTCGAGGCGTCGGCCAAGGGTCGGGCGTGGGCGAGGACGCTGCGCGACCCGGTGCAGGAGCTGCTGAGCCAGAGCGAACCGGCAGCTCTCCTCGACTGGCGGCCGGAACTGGCCCTCTACAGCGACGAGGCCCTCCGTCAGGAGTTGGACCGCCGATCCGGGTCAGGTCAGCGGGAACGGTGACTGCCACCACCAGGGCCGGTCGTCGACCGTGATCCGGTCCAACCATTTCACCCACCAGAAGCCGCGCCGGCCCGGCGCCACCAACCGGGCCGGATGGCCATGGCCGGCCGAGAGGTCGGCACCACCCACCGAGGTCGCCACCCAGAGGTCGCCGGCGGCGCCGAGCGGAAACCGCCGGGCGTAGCCGGTGAGGGACCGAACCTCGACGCTGCGCCCCGACCTCTGCTCCAGCAACTGGCTGAGCCGAACCGCCCCCCAGGTCTGGCGGGCGTACCAGCCGCCGGTGCAGTCCAGGAGCGCATCGACCGGCTCCGCCCCCGCCCGCAGCTCGTCGAGGGTGACCGTCCGCTCGGGCCCTCCCCCCCGTACGCGCAGTGCCCAATCCTCCCCCGGGGCCGGCACCCGATCGTCCAGCCACTGGGTGACCGGCATCTGATCGGGCCGGCCCGACCCCCGCTCGTACGACCCCGTCCAGCGGCGGGTCGCCCCCGGCAGCCCGGCCAGGCGGGTGAGGACCTCCACCGCCCCCATCATCGCCAGCCCACCCACCCCCAGCAGCCCGGCTCCGAGCAGGGCGCGGCGGTCGAGATCCGGCCGCCGCGGCCGGACCGGCCGCCGGACGAGATGGAAGAGAGCTAGCGGCATCGCCAGCAGGGCCGCTCCGACGTGGACCTGCATGGTGGTCACCGGGCCCAGCGTCAGCGCCCCTCCGGTGGCCTGAAGGACGCCGGTGACGACCGTCACCATCACCAGCAGCGTC
>JBFGJL010000223.1:0-3905 GCA_041577235.1 Acidimicrobiia bacterium
AGGACCGCCACGGTGGCGGTGGAGGTGTGGACCCGGCCCTGCGACTCGGTCTTGGGAACGCGCTGGACCCGATGGACTCCGGCTTCGAACTTGAGGCGGGAGTAGGCGCCCTTCCCCCGCAACGACAGGGTGACCCGGCTGTAGCCCCCGGCCTCGGAGGGGTTGCTCTCCATGATCTCGGCCTTGAAACCGTGGTCGTCGGCATAACGCTCGTACATCCGCAGCAGGTCACCGGCCCAGATGGCGGCCTCGTCCCCTCCGGCCGCCGCCCTGATCTCCACCAGCACGTCCCGCTCGTCGTCGGGGTCCTTGGGCACCAGCGCCACCCGCAGCTGTCGTTCCAGGCGATCGGCCTCCCGGTCCCGATCGCGGGCCAGGGCTTCCAGCTCTTCCGCCAGGTCGGGGTCGGCCGCCGCCAGCTCGCGCGCCTCGTCGGCGTCGTGACGGGCAGCCTGAAACCGGTGGTACTGCGCCACGATCGGGCTCAGGTCGGCGTGCCGCTTGGCCAGCTCGGCGTAGCGAGTCTGGTCGGCCAGGACTTCCCGATCGGCCAGGCTGGCTTCGGTCTCGGCGAAGGCCGACTCGATCTCGTCGAGGCGGGCGGACAGCTTGGCATCCATCACTCGGCCGGGAAGGCGGCCAGGGCGTCAGGTGTGACCGGCCCCCGCGCCTTGACCTCCTCAACCCCGTCCTGGTCGAGGGCCGCCAGCAGGCTGGCTACCGCCACCGGGATCTGGTCGTCCTCGGGGTGACCGGTGGTGAGGCGCTGCAACCACAGCCCCGGGGCCGCCAAGATGCGTCCGAGGCGGGCATCCGTGCGGAGGCCGGAGAAGCGGAGCAGCTCGTAGGAGGCGCCGGCGATCACCGGGATGAGGAGGATGCGGCTCGCCACCAGCCACACCCATCCGGGCCGGCCCAGGAGCGAGAAGATCACCACCGACGCCAGCACCACGATCAGCAGGAAGCTGGTGCCGCAGCGGGGATGTTCGGGCGGGTATCTGCGGACCTGGTCGAGGCCGAGAGGGTCGCCGGCCTCGTAGGCATGGATGGTCATGTGCTCGGCCCCGTGATACTGGAAGACCCGCCGGATGTCCTCGAAGCGGCCGATCGCCCAGATGTAGCCGACGAACAGGGCGACCCGGATGGCTCCCTCGATCACGTTGAAGGCGATGGTCGAGTCGGGGGCTGCCCAGCGGGCGGCCACAGCCGGCAGGACGATGAACAGCCCGGCGAAGAGGATGAGGGCGAAGGTCATCGACCCCACCACCTGGCGCTTGGTGAGGGGCTCTTCGTCCTCCCCGACCGACTTCTGCGCCGACCAGCTCAGCGCCTTCATCCCCAGGGTGAGCGACTCGCCCAACACCAGCACCCCTCGGATGAAGGGGATGCGGGCGAGCCGCGAGCGTGAGGAGAGGCGGGGAAGGTCGTGGGACACCGTCTCGATCCGGCCGGCGGGGGTGCGAACGGCCACCGCCCATCCGGACGGGGCCCGCATCATCACACCCTCGATGACCGCCTGGCCGCCGACGGTGGACTCTGGTGACCGGCTCACGACCGTCTCCGTCCGCGGGAGAGGATCAGGCCTCGGGGGCGGGCTCGCCGGCCTCGTCCGCCGGGGCCGAATCCGCCGACTCGGGCTGCTCCGCTCCGGCTTTCTTGGTGAACGAGGTGCGGCCGTACCGCTTCTGGAAGCGCTCCACCCGGCCCCCGCTGTCCACCAGCTTCTGCTTGCCGGTGAAGAACGGGTGGCACTCGTTGCACAGCTCGACGTGCAGCTCTTCCTGCGTCGAGCGGGTCGTGAACGTGTTGCCGCACGAGCAGACCACCTTGGTCTCGACGTAGTCGGGGTGGATACCAGCCTTCACTCCTGCTCCTTCGAATCGAGGGTCAATTGCCGCTCTTGGCCACCTCGGCCAGGAACTCGGCGTTGGACTTGGCACTCTTGAGCCGGTCGACCAGCAATTCCAGGGCCGCTCCCGATTCGAGTGCCAGCAATACTCGGCGCAGCCTCCACACCTGCAGAAGCTCGTTCCGCTCGAACAGCAATTCCTCTTTGCGTGTTCCCGACGCTTCGATGTCGATGGCGGGGTAGATCCGCTTGTCGGCCAGCTTGCGGTCCAGGCGGAGCTCCATGTTGCCGGTGCCTTTGAACTCCTCGAAGATCACCTCGTCCATCTTCGAGCCGGTTTCCACCAGGGCGGTACCGAGGATCGTCAGGCTTCCACCCTCCTCGATGTTGCGGGCCGCCCCGAAGAACCGCTTGGGGGGGTAGAGGGCGGTGGAATCGACCCCACCCGACAGGATGCGCCCGCTGGCGGGGGTGGCCAGGTTGTGGGCCCGGGCGAGACGGGTGATCGAGTCGAGCAGGATCACCACGTCGGTACCCAGCTCCACCAGGCGCTTGGCCCGCTCCAGGGCCAGCTCCGACACCTGGGTGTGCTCCTCGGCGGGCCGGTCGAAGGTCGAGAAGATCACCTCGCCCTTGACCGATCGCTGCATGTCGGTCACCTCTTCCGGGCGCTCGTCCACCAGCACCACCATCAGGTAGCACTCCGGGTTGTTGGTGGTGATCGAAGAGGCGATCTCCTTCAGCACCGTCGTCTTCCCCGCCTTGGGCGGTGAGACGATCAGTCCTCGCTGACCCTTCCCGATCGGGGCGATGAGGTCGATGATCCTGGCCAGCACTCCGTTGGGTTTGCCGTCGATCTCGAGACGGAGGCGCTGGTCGGGGAAGAGCGGGGTCAGCTTCTCGAACTTGGGACGCCGCATCGCCTCGTCGATGGTCATCCCGTTGATCGAGTCGATCCGGGTGAGCGCCGGGAACTTCTCTTGGCTGCGGGGTGGGCGGATCGGGCCCTCCACCTGGTCGCCCCGTCTGAGCCCGAACTTGCGGACCTGGCTGGCGGAGACGTACACGTCTTTCTCTCCCGGCAGGTAGCTCGTCACCCGCAGGAATCCGTAGCCCTCGGGAAGGATGTCGAGAATGCCCTGACGGATCTCCATCTCGCCTTCGGGGATCTGCTGGCCGGGCTCTCCCTGCCCGCCCCGGCGGCGGCGACGCTTGCGGCTGCCTCCCTCGCGTCCGTCCCGCTGGCCGTCGCGGCTCTCGCTGCGCCGGTCGTCGTCGCGGCTGTCGCTGAGATCCTCGTCGTCGTCGCCACCGTCCTCCCGGTCCTCGCCTGCCTCGGCGGTCTCGGCGGTCTCGACGGCGGTCTTCTCCTCCTCCTTCTCCTCCTCCGACTGGTCGGGCTCGGTCCGAACCGGGGAAGCGGCGGGAAGGTCGACATCGCCAACCGGCGCTTCACTGACCTCGAAGCCGTCGGCACCCATGATGGCGTCGATCAGATGGGCCTTCTGCAGTCCATCGGTTCCGATCCCGACCGCCTCGGCGATCTCGCGCAGATCCTTGATGGACTTACCCTGGAGTTCCGTTCTGCTGGTCATGTCGTCCTTTCACCCCAAACCTGACCTTCGGGTGGGCGGCAAACCTGGCCGACCGCATTGGCGACCGATTGCGATGACAGGGCAACCCTCCGATGCTGCCACCCGCCACGATCCGTGGTGTGCGTCCGTCGGGACGATGGATCGGGAGAGACACTCTCCACGCACCGGAACGGACCGGTGCTTCGGTGGGTGTGGCGATCATTGTACACCGTCGCCGGCTCGTGCCAAGTACGAAGGTGGGTCCATCGGACAACGCCCGCCCACCCGCCGCCATTCCCTAGCGGCGGGCGTGAGCCTCCACGAACCGGCGGAGGGCGTCGAGGTCGTTGGCGATCTCGGTCATGCGTTCCGGACGTTCGACCAGATCGAACAGGTCGGCCGGCAGCTCGGGAACACGTCCGGTGGCGGCCGCCACGGCCTCCGGGAACTTGGAGGGATGAGCGGTGGCGATGGCGACGACC
>JBFGJL010000224.1:0-3902 GCA_041577235.1 Acidimicrobiia bacterium
CTGCTGTTCGCCGTCTTCATCGCCATGCTCTACGCCGCCACCGGGCGCAGCGCCTACCTCACCACCGGCGGCCTGCTGTTCGGGGCCGGAGCGGTGCTGGCCTGGTCGACCTTCTCCCACGTTCAACGGCGGGTGAGCGCCTGGCTCAGCCCCTTCGCCGACTATGACGACACCGGGTACCAGATCGCCCAGTCGATCTTCGCCATGGGGACCGGCAGTCTCTCCGGGTCCGGGCTCGGGTTGGGCCGGCCCTTTCTCATCCCCAATGCCGAGACCGACTTCGTGTTCGCCGCCCTGGGCGAGGAGCTGGGTCTGGCCGGAACGGTGGCGGTACTGGCCGCATATGCCCTGCTGGTGGCGGTGGCCTTCGGCATCTCCCTGCGAGGCAAGGACCTGTTCCGCAAACTCCTCGCCGGCGGTCTCGCCTTCGTGCTCGGCCTCCAGACCTTTCTGATCATCGGCGGGGTGGTACGGCTGCTGCCTCTCACCGGCATCACCCTCCCCTTCATGTCGTATGGGGGCTCGTCGTTGGTGTCGAACTTCCTGCTGCTGGCCCTCCTGGCCCGGGTGTCCCACGAGGAGCGGGCGTGAACGGGCCCACCCGGCGCCTGGCCGTGGCCCTCCTGGCCGGGTTCGCCCTGCTGCTGCTGAACGTCACCTACGTGCAGGCCATCGCCGGACCCCGCTACCGGGACGACCCTCGCAACGAGCGGACCGCCCTCACCCGAATCGGCAAGGAGCGGGGCATGATCGTGTCGGCCGACGGAACGGTCCTCGCCGAGTCGGTGGCCAGCTCCGACGACCCCCAGCGGTTTCTCCGCCGGTACCCCGAAGGCGAGGTCTTCGCCCATGCGGTGGGCTACACCTCGCTCCGATTCGGTGACGACGCGGTGGAGGATGCCTACGCCGATGATCTTCGCTCCCGCCGCGACCTCACGATCTCCGACCTGCTCGCCGCCCTGCTCGGCCGTGACCTGCGTCCCCGCAGCGTCCAGCTCACCATCGACGCCGACTTGCAGCGGACCGCCTTCGAGGCCCTGAACGGGCAGGCCGGGGCGGTGGTGGCGCTCCGGCCTGACACGGGCGAGGTGCTGGCGCTGGTGTCCGCACCTTCCTTCGATCCGAACGGGTTCGTGGGCCCCGACGCCGTCACCGAACGGGAGCGGCTGCTCGAAGACGCTCGCCAGCCCCTGCTCGACCGGGCCACGGGCGAGTCCTACTCGCCTGGCTCGACCTTCAAGGTGGTGGTGGCGGCCGCCGCCATCGAGGAGGCGGTGGCCGGACCCGAGAGTCGCTTCCCCGACCCCCTGGAACTGACCCTCCCCGGCTCCACCGCCGTGATCCGCAACTTCGACCGGGGTCCGTGCGGAAGCGGCGACACCGTCACCTTGCGGGAGGCGTTCCGCAAGTCGTGCAACACCATCTTCGGCCAGCTGGCGATGGACCTGGGAGCCGAACTCCTCTCCACTCAAGCGAACAGGTTCGGCTTCAACCAAGAGATCCCCTTCCAGTGGAATCCGCTCACCTCGTTCTTCCCGGCGGCCGGCAGCTTCGAGAACGACCTCCCCGGGCTGGCCCAGAGCGGGATCGGAGAGCGGGACGTGCAGGCCACCCCCTTCCAGATGGCGCTGGTGGCCTCGGCAGTGGCCAACCAGGGGATCATGATGCGGCCCTTCTTGGTCAAGCGGGTAGCCGACGCCGATGGAGAGGTGCTGCGGGAAACCGAAGCGGAGATCTACGACCGGGCGGTGGCGCCGGCCACCGCCGAACTGCTGGCGGGGATGATGGAGCAGGTGGTGACCAACGGAACCGGCGGCAGGGCGGCGGTTTCGGGGGTACGCGTGGCCGGCAAGACCGGCACGGCTCAGGCCGATCAGGGAGCCCCCGACGTCTGGTTCATCGGCTTCGCCCCGGTGGACGACCCCACCATCGCAGTGGCGGTGGTGATCGAGGACGGTGGGGCGGTAGGAGAGAGCGCCACCGGGGGATCGGTGGCGGCGCCGGTCGCCCAGCGGGTGCTGGCACAGTGGCTGCAATCGCGGCCCTGAACCCTACAATCCCGGCGACATGCAAACCCACCAGACGCTGGCCGGCCGCTACGAGCTGGACTCGCACATCGCTCGGGGCGGCATGGCCGACGTCTACGCCGCCCGTGATCACCTCCTCGGGCGGCGGGTGGCGGTAAAAGTCCTCCACAGCCAGTACAGCTCGGACGACGCCTTCGTGAAGCGCTTCCGGCGGGAGGCGCAGGCGGCCGCCAACCTCTCCCATCCCAACATCGTGTCGATCTACGACTGGGGCGAGGACGGCGCCACCTACTTCATCGTCATGGAGCTGATCGAAGGTCGCTCTCTGCGCGACGTCCTCCGCAGCGAAGGGGCGCTGCTCCCCCGGCGAGCGGCCGAGATCGGAGCCGAAGTCGCCTCCGCCCTGGCGGTGGCCCACCGGGCCGGGCTGATCCATCGCGACGTCAAACCCGGCAACATCCTGCTGGCGCCCGACGGCACGGTCAAGGTGACCGACTTCGGCATCGCCCGCGCCTGGGACGACTCGCAGGAGTTGACCAGGACCGGGGCGGTGATCGGCACCGCCACCTACTTCAGTCCTGAGCAGGCGCAAGGGAACCCGGCCGACGAACGCTCCGACGTGTACTCACTGGGCGTGGTCCTCTACGAGATGCTGGCCGGCCGTCCTCCCTTCCAAGGAGACAGTCCGGTGTCGGTCGCCTACCAGCACGTCTCCGCCTCCGCCCAGATCCCCTCCGCCACCAACGCCGACGTGCCCCCGTTCCTCGACCAGATCGTGATGCGAATGCTCGAGAAGGAGCCGGCCGGCCGTTACCAGACCGCCGACGACGTCCGCACCGATCTCCTGCGCTTTCTGCGGGGGGATGCCCCCCCGGCGGTGCCGGTGCCGGAAGCCCCGACCCAGGTCTTCGCCCGGTCCGAGGTCCCGCCGCCCACCGTCCCGCCCGAGGAGACTTACCGGCGGGTGGCCGACCGCCCTCCCAGCCAGCTGCCCTTCATCCTCACCGCCTTCGCCCTCATCCTCAGCTTGGGAGTGGGTTTGTTCCTGCTGTTCCAGCAACTGGGCGGGGGCGGCGGCCAGGCCGACCTGGTCACCGTTCCCGACGTGCGAGGCCTCGAACAGGCCGAGGCCATCCTCGAACTGCAGCAGCTCGGACTCAACGTCTCCCTGGAGAACGCCACCGACGCCGAGGTCGAACCCGGCAGGGTGATCCGGACCGACCCGGCCGCTGGCGAGGAGGTGGAGGAGGGCTCGTTCATCACCGTAGTCATCTCCACCGGGCAGGAGTCCTTCGCGGTCCCGTTCGTGGTGGGTTCCACCCTGGAGGATGCGCGCCGCCTGCTGGAGAGCAACGGGTTCGTGGTCGGCGAGATCACCGAGGAGCCCAACGACGCCGCCGAGCCGGGCACGGTCATCCGCCAGGACCCGGCCCAGGGAAGCGACCAGCCCGCCGGCACCGTGGTCGACCTGTGGGTGTCGACCGGTCCCGACACGATCCTGCTCGACGACTTCGCCGGTCTGAGCGAACGGGATGCCGCCTTCCGGATCGGAAACCTCGGGCTGGAGCTGGAGGTACGCAACGAGTTCAGCAACGACGTGGCAGCAGGGTTCGTCATCCGCACCGAGCCGCCGGCCGGCTCCACCTTGGCTCAGGGCGACAGCGTGATCCTGGTGGTGTCGGACGGACCGCAGCCGGTGACCGTGCCCAACCTGGTGGGTCTCACCCCCGAGGCGGCCGCCGCCCGCCTCGACCAGATCGGACTCGAGCTGCGGGTGAGCACCGGCACGGTGGAGACCGACTCCGCCCTGGATGGTCGGGTGGCCGAACAGACCCCGTCGGCCGGTACCCAGGTCGATCCCGGCACCCTCGTCAC
>JBFGJL010000225.1:0-3889 GCA_041577235.1 Acidimicrobiia bacterium
CGATCGAGATCGGCGATCAGATCGTCGGGGGCCTCCAGGCCGACCGACAGTCGCACCATGTCCTCACCCACCCCGGCGGCCGCCAGCTGTTCGCCGGTCATCTGCTGGTGGGTGGTGCTGGCCGGGTGGATCACCAGGCTGCGGGCGTCTCCCACGTTGGCGAGGTGCGTCGCAACCTGCACCGACTCGATGAGCCTGGCCCCGGCCGGGCGTCCTCCCACCACCCCGAAGGTGACCATGGAGCCCGCTCCCTGGGGCAGCAAGCTGCGCGCCAGGTGGTGATCGGGATGGTTGGGCAACGACGGGTGCACGACCCAGGAGACGGCCTCGTGGCGGGTCAGGAAGTCCAGGACGGCGGCCGTGTTGCGGACGTGACGCTCCATGCGCACCGGAAGGGTCTCCAACCCCTGCAGGAGCAGGAAGGCGTTGGTCGGGCTCAGGCAAGCCCCGAAGTCCCGAAGCCCCTCTGCCCGGGCCCGGGTGATGAAAGCGGCCGGCCCGAACTCCTCAGCGAAGTCCACCCCGTGGTAGGCGGGATACGGCTCGGTGAGGGTGGGAAACAGGTCGGACGACTCCCAGGGGAACGTCCCGCCATCGATCAGCACCCCGCCGATGGTGGTGCCGTGACCGCCGATCCACTTGGTGGCGGAGTGGAACACCAGGTCGGCTCCGTGCTCGAGGGGTCGGCACAGAGCCGGGGTGGCGAAGGTGTTGTCGATCAGCAACGGAATCCCGGCGTGGTGGGCGATGGCGGACACTCTGGGGAGGTCGATCACCTCCAGGCCCGGGTTGCCGATCGTCTCGGCCAACACCAGCCGGGTCTCGGGACCGATGGCCGCTTCCAGGGCAGCGTGGTCGCGGGGCGGGACGAAGGTGGTGGTGATTCCGAACCGGGGGAGGGTATGGAGGAGCAGGTTGATCGTCCCGCCGTACAGCGAACGAGAAGCGACGATGTGCCCGCCCTGCCCCATGAGCGTCACGATGGCGAGATGGAGGGCTGCCTGGCCGGAGGCGGTGGCCACGGCGCCCACCGCTCCTTCCAGGGCCGCCACCCGCTCCTCCAGGACGGCCACGGTCGGGTTAGAGATCCGGGTGTAGATGTGGCCCTCACGTTCGAGATTGAACAACCCGGCCGCCTGCTCGCTGTCCTCGAAGGCGTAGGAGGTGGTCTGGTAGATCGGCACGGCCATGGCGCCGGTGACCGGGTCGGGTCGCTGACCAGCGTGGATGGCGAGAGTGTCGAACGACGGCAGATGCGCTTGGACCATGGATGCTCCCGGGGCGACTCGGCGCCGACAATAGACGCCATGTCTCCTCCGGGGAGCCGGGCCTAAGATCCGGCCCAGAGCGGGAGGACCTGGCCATGCGCATCTTGTTCGCCGACAAGTTCGAGGCCGACCAGTTCGACCGGATCGTCTCCCTCGGGCACGAGTGCATCTCCCGTCCGGAGCTGACTGCCGACGAGCTGCCGGACGCCATCGGTGGATTCGATGCGCTGATCGTTCGCAGCACGGTGGTCTCCGAGTCGACCATCGCTGCCTCCGACCGGCTGGCCCTGATCGTGCGGGCCGGCGCCGGTACCAACACCATCGACCTCGCCGCCGCCGCCGCCCGCGGCATCTACGTCTGCAACACACCGGGAAAGAACGCGATCGCGGTGGCGGAGCTGACCCTCGGACTGATCATCTCCATCGACCGTGCGATCCCGGACGCAGTCATGGACCTCCGGTCCGGGCGGTGGGACAAGAGCCGCTATTCCCGGGCTCGGGGCCTGTACGGCCGCCATCTGGGCATCGTCGGGCTGGGCGAGGTTGGAACGGCGGTGGCCGAGCGGGCGGCGGCGTTCGGGCTTGAGCTGCTGAGCCTGGATCGTCCTCACCGGCGGCCGCAGGTGCGCGAGGCCATCAGTCGCCACCGCATCGGGCTGCTGCCCGGCCTGGACGAGCTGGCGGCCGCCTCCGACATCCTCACCTTCCCTGTGCCGGGAGCTCCAGAGACGAAGGGGATCATCTCCGAGCAGCTCCTGGGCCGGATGAAGCCGGGGGCCATGGTGATCAACACCTCGCGGGGAGACCTGGTGGACGAGGCTGCCCTGATTGTCGCCATGGACGAACGTGGAATCCGGGCGGGCCTCGACGTGTATCCCGACGAGCCGGCCTCCGGGTCGGGCGAGTACCGCTCGGTCCTGGCGACCCATCCCAACGTCTACGGCACCCACCACATCGGGGCCTCGACCGCCCAGGCACAAGAGGCGGTGGCCGAAGAGGTGGTGCGGATCATCACGGCCTTCGACCGGGGCCGGGTCGAGAACTGCGTCAACATGGAGACCCGCGAACTGGGCGCGGCCACCGTCGTGGTACGGCATCTCGACAAGGTAGGTGTGCTGTCCGACGTGCTCAGCATCCTCCGCAACGCCCGCGTCAACGTCGAACAGATGACCAACGAGGTCTTCGCCGGCGGCCGGGCAGCCTGTGCCACCATTCGGGCCGCCGGGGACATCACGGGCGAGCTGGTGGCGGAGATCGACCGGCTGCCGGACGTGATCCAGGCGACCGTACGGAACGACCCGCCTCCCCCGGGAAGCAGCCGCTGATGCGGCTGGTCAATTTCTGCGCCGGGCCCTGCACCTTGCCCTTGCCGGTGTTGAAAGAGGCCCAGGCCGAGTTCGTGGACTACCACGGCGAGGGCATGTCGTTGTTCGAGATGAGCCACCGGGGGCCGGTGTACCGGGAGGTCCACGACCGGGCGCTCACCCTGGTCAAGCAGGTGTTCGGGACGCCCGACGGGTGGGAGGCACTGTTCGTGCAAGGTGGGGCGACCCTCCAGTTTGCGCTGGTGCCGCTCAACCTGCTCGGTCGGGGAGCTTCGGCCGGCTACCTGGAGTCGGGCGTGTGGGGCAAGAAGGCGCTGGCCGACGCCTCCCATCACGGCGATGTCTACGCCGCCTGGGAGGGGGCCGCGTTCGACTTTCGCCGCATGCCGGCGCCGGACGAGATCCGGGTCAGGCCCGGCACCCGCTATCTCCATGTCACCTCCAACGAGACCATCGGCGGGATCAGGTTGGTGCAGTTCCCGGATCTGGGAGTGCCGCTGGTGGCGGACATGTCATCCGATTTCCTCAGCCGGGCGATCCCCTGGGATCTCTTCGACCTCGTGTACGGGGGCGTGCAGAAGAACCTGGCTCCGGCGGGGATGGCGGTGGTGTTCGTCCGCCGATCGGTCCTGGAGGACACCAACCGGGACCTGGCCTCCTACCTGCGCTACGACGTTCACGCTGCCGCCGACTCGCTGGCCAACACCCCCCCGGTGTTCTCCATCTACATGATGGGCAAGGTCTTGACCTGGATGCTCGACCAGGGCGGGCTGGCGGCGGTCGAGAAGCTGGCCGAGGAGAAGGCCGCCCTGCTGTACCAGGCGATCGACCACAGCGACGGCTTCTATCTGAGCCCGGTCGATCCGGCCAGCCGATCACTCATGAACGTGGTGTTCCGGCTGGCGGACGAGGAACGAGAGCAGGCCTTTCTGTCCGCGGCGGAGCAGGCGGGGTTGGTCAACCTCAAGGGGCACCGCAGCGTCGGCGGGATCCGTGCCAGCATGTACAACGCCATGCCCCGGTCGGGGGTGGAAGCTCTGGTCGAGTTCATGTCGGACTTCCGGAGAGGGTGAGCCCTGGACGCCTCCCTGATCCAGCCTTTTCTCGGGTACCTGCCCCGCCCCGACCTGGCCGCCCAGGTGGCATCGCCCGGCTACGACGCCCTCACTCCGGAAGAACGTCACCGCATCGCCGAGGAGAACCCGCTCTCGTTCCTCCATGTGATGAGATCGGAGATCGACTTTCCCGCCGACCAGCGTCCCTCGCGAGAGCAGCTCCTGCAGACCAGCCTCTCCC
>JBFGJL010000226.1:0-3867 GCA_041577235.1 Acidimicrobiia bacterium
GCCGGATGATGAGCGGCCATCGCTTCCGCCATCGCCTGATCGCCGATTCCCAACACGGCCTGAAGGGCCTCCAGCGTGGCGGCGTCGCTGGGCAGGAACCGGCCCGCCTCCCACGATCGGACCGTCGTCGCCGACCTGCCCACCAGCTCACCCAGTCGCGACAAGCTGAGGCCGAGCGCCTCGCGCCGCTCGTGGATCAGGTCTCCAAAGCTGGTCTTGTCTGTCACGGATCCCCTGTTGGCGAGTGTCGGGATTCAGTGCGGAGGGTCGGCCGGTACGCTGTCCGGTTCGGGTTCGGCGGTGACCCGAAGGAGAACGACCGACTTCACGTTCCAGCAGAGGGTACGGCCCTGCGGAACGATCAATCGTACCGGACCGCCCAGGCGACGGGGAATCGGCTCACCCCCCAGGCGGAAGGCGAGCCATCCCGACCGCTCCACCTCGGAGAGCGGAATCGAGGCCCGGTAGTGGCCGTCGTCGCTGACGGCGGTGACGAATTCGGCCGCCGGGAGCGGCTGCGCCCGGCGGAGGACCTCAGCCACCGGCACCGCCTCGCCCACGAAGCCCTCGGCGTGATCCCCGACGTCGCCTATCAACCCCTCGACGCCACCGAGATCGGCCAGACCGAACCGAATCGGCTCCTCCACCAGGCCGGTCACCTCCAAGAGGGGGTCCTGCCCTCGTGTCTGTAGCGACATCGCAAACGTCCTTCCGTCGTATTCAGGCTATCCGGCTCCCCCGGCCGGGGGACTACCCTCCCTTCTTGGAGGCGAACGAGCGCCTGGTGGGCTCCCTGGTCTTCAAAACCAGTGGGGGGTCGCGAGGCCCCCGGCGGGTTCGATTCCCGTCCGCCTCCGCCAATGACCCCGACCGCTCGAAAGATCAGGTTTGGGACGATGCGCTACCGGGTAGATGATGGCCGTGAGAGGAAGCCCGTGACGACGCGCCGTGGACGGTGGGCCGGCCGCCGGCCGGTCCCCGGGGGGTCGGCACGTCCGCCCCTACACTGGTGAGCCATGGACTGGTACCTCCCCCCCGACGACCCGAAAGCAGTGTCGTGGGTCCGCGGCCAGGTGACGGACTACCTGCGTCGGCACGCCGAGCCCGGCACCGACCTGGAAGGGGCGATCCTGGCCTTCTCCGAGCTCGTCACCAACGCCGTGGAGCACGGGGGCAGTCCGGTGTGGGTATCGATCGAATGGACCGGCCCCCAGCCGGTGTTGAGTGTCCACGATCTCGGGCCCAGCTTCCACTTCGAACAACCCGCCATGCCCGAGCCGGCGGCCCTGCGGGGACGAGGTCTGGCCATCGCCGCCGACCTCGCCCAAGATCTCCTGGTGCGGGCCAAAGCGGCCGGAGGGTCGGCGGTGCAGGCCACCCTGCCGGTGACTCGCGCCCCCCAGGAGAGCATCGACCCGAGCGGTAGCGGCCGCGGGGTGCTGCCCTCGTTGGAGGAAGCGGGACCGGAGGGGTTCGGGCGCGAGACCTTCCTGCGGGCGCTGGTGGTCCAGTTGGCCCAGGAGGTCGAGAGGCGGCAGGGGCCGAGCCAGGCGGAGGCGGCGGTTGCCCAGGTTGGCATGGACGTCGGAAGCCAGATGGAAGCCGAGTATCGGCTCTCCCGGCACCTGGAGGGCGGCCTGTCGCCAGACGAGCTCGGCGACTGCTACGTGCGGCTGAAGCACGCCATCGAGGGGGACTTCTACGTTCTCGAGGCGAGCGACACCCGGGTGGTACTGGGCAACCACCGCTGCCCGTTTGGCGCGGCGGGCCGATACGCTCCCGCCTTGTGCCGGCTGACCTCCAGCGTCTTCGGCGGAATCGCCGCCCGTAACTTCGGCGAGGCCACCGTCACCCTCGAGGAGCGGATCGCCGTTGGCGACCCTCAGTGCCGGGTGGTGGTCGAGCTGGGGCCGGCCCCGGCCGACCGGGTCGGACATCGATACGTGCGACCGGGTTCCGACCTCCCCGCCGATCCAGACCCGCCCACTGGTTGAGGCTCCAGACCCGCCCACCGATCGGGGCTCCAGACCCGCCCACCGGTCGAGGCAGGTTGACGAGCAGGTTGATGACGTTGCTCGACTCGACGTGGTTCGACGCGCCGGGCCCCCGGGGCTCGACCCCGGGGGCCCTGGCAGATGCGACCGGTCTGAATCAGACGAGATCAGACGCTGGTCGTACGCTCATCCTCGACGACGGTGCGCCCGTCGGCGCTGACGGTCCGTTCGGTGTGGCGGCGCAAACCGGTGAAGGTCCCCGTGAAGATCGAGGCGAGAAACCCGAGGCTCCCCACCACCATGAGGATCGTCCCGATCGTCGCCAGGTCGACGCCGCCGACCTGATCACTGACCGCGAAGCGCAGGATGGCTCCCACGGCCAGCAAGAAGAGGCCGAGTGCGCCCATGTCACACCACCTCCTGCTCGTTGTCGAACCACTCGGCGAACTTCGCCTCGATGGTCTCGGCGGTCTCACCGGTCTTCTGCTTGATGGTCCCGACCAGCTGCTCCCAGTTGCCCCGGGCTTCCTCCAGCTCCTGGTCGGTCACCTCGGCCCATTCCTCGCGGATCTTGCCGACGGTCTTCTGCCAGGTGCCGTCGTCCTGCAGCCGGTCCTTCCAGTCGTACTGCCCGTAATAGGTCTCCATGCCAATCCTCCTTCGGATAGCCATTCCCGTCTCCTACCCCCAGACGGGCAGTGGCAAACGTGGAACCGCCGCCGAGGACAAGAGGCCCGTTAGGACCCGACCGCAACCCGGCTCTTGCGCTGGGCGTCGAGGACGGCGATGGCGGTGAGGTTGACGATGTCGCCCACTTCGGCGTCCAGCTGGAGGACGTGCACGGAGCGGGAGAGCCCGCTGAGGATCGGGCCGATCACCTCGGCTTCTCCCAGATAGTGGAGCAGCTTGTAGGAGGCATTGGCCGAGGTGAGGTTGGGGAAGATCAGCACGTTGGCGGTTCCCCCCAGCTGGTTGTCGGGCTTGCGGCGGAGGAGCAGCTCACGCACCACTGCGGTGTCCGCATGCATCTCCCCGTCCACTGGCAACGTCGGAGCCTGCTGGTGGCAGATCCCCACCGCCTGCCGCACCCGCTCGGGCTCCTCGCCCCCGGCGCTGGAGAAGTTGGAATAGCTGATGAAAGCGACCCGGGGGGCGACGTCGAACTGCTCCTCGGCGACGGCGGCGGTGGCGAGGGCGATCTCGGCCAGCTGGTCGGCGGTGGGAGTGATGTTGACCGCGCAGTCGGC
This sequence comes from Acidimicrobiia bacterium, assembly GCA_041577235.1. Taxonomy (GTDB): domain Bacteria; phylum Actinomycetota; class Acidimicrobiia; order Spongiisociales; family DATADW01; genus JBFGJL01. Next base: position 3,242 of record JBFGJL010000226.1, read on the forward strand.
GAAGAAGTAGGGCGTGCCCTTGACGATCACCACATACAGGGCACTGACGATGGTCCGGCCTTCCTCCACCCGCAGTACCTGCAGGGCGGGACGAATCGTCTCCGGATAGGAGGTGGTGAGGCCTCCGAGCACCGCCTCCGCCTCTCCCTGCTGGACCATGAGGACGGCGTACATGTTGGGATCCAGTACTCGCCGGGTGGCCTCCTCCTCGCTCATGCCCTTGTGGCGTCGTAGATCCATCAGCACGCGGGCAAAGTGAGCTCGCCTGTCCTCTTGCTCACCGGGGTCGACCAGGGTGATGCCGTCCATGGGAATGCGGTGACCGGCCGCCAGCCGCTCCACCTCGCCGACCTCACCCAGGATGATCGGGGCCGCGATCCGTTCGTCCACCACCCGCCGGGCCGCCCGGATGATGCGGACATCGGCCCCGTGCGGATAGACCACGGTCATGGGGTTGACCTGGGCCTTGACGGTGACGGTGTTGATCAGACCGTACGAGGCCTGGAATCTGGCCCGCAGCTCCTCCCGGTAGGCGGCCACGTCTTCCAGGGGCTTGCGGGCCACCCCGGCGGCGGTGGCCGCCTCCGCCACCGCCGGCGCCACGAACCACAGGACCCGAGGATCGA
>JBFGJL010000227.1:0-3865 GCA_041577235.1 Acidimicrobiia bacterium
ATCGACAACCCCTTCTATCGGATGGCACCCGGCTGGGCGGTACTGCCGCTGGTGGGACTGGCCACCCTGGCCACGGTGATCGCCTCGCAGGCGCTGATCTCCGGCGCCTACTCGCTGACCATGCAAGGAGTACAGCTGGGGTACCTACCGCGGGTGGCGATCGATCACACCTCGCCCCGCGAGTTCGGCCAGATCTACGTCGGGTCGGTCAACTGGGCGCTGATGGTGGCCTGCGTGGGGTTGGTGATGACCTTCCGATCGTCCTCCAACCTGGCCGCCGCCTATGGCGTAGCCGTCACCAGCACGATGGTGATCACCGCTCTCCTCCTTCATCGGGTGATGCGGGAGAGGTGGGGATGGGGCAAGGTCCCTGCCCTCCTCCTGACCGCCGGCTTCCTCCTGGTCGATCTGGCCTTCTTCAGCGCCAACATCGTCAAAGTGCCCTCCGGGGGTTGGTTCCCGCTGGTGGTCGGCGGGGCGGTCTTCATCCTCATGACCACGTGGAAGAGGGGGCGAGCATTGGTGGCCGCCCGGTTGCGACGGGGAGAGCTCACCATCGAGCGCTTCATCGGTTCGATCGTGGCCCACCCCCAGCGCCGAGTCCCCGGCACCGCCGTCTATCTCTTCCCCGAGCCGGGTGCAACGCCGCCGGCTCTACTGGCCAATCTCAGGCACAACGAGGTGCTGCACGAGACGGTGGTGCTGGTCTCGGTGCAGGTGGCAGAGGTACCAAGGATCGCTCCGGCCCGGCGTCACACCGTGCACCACCTGGGGGAGGGATTCCACCAGGTGGTGCTGCTGTTCGGCTTCATGGACGAACCCGACGTTCCTGCCGCACTGGCCGCCATCGTCGAACCCGACTTCGGGATCGACGCCAGCGACGCCACCTACTTCCTGGGGCGGGAGACCATCTTCGCCACCGAGCGACCGGGGATGGCGCGGTGGCGGGATCGCCTGTTCGGGCTGCTCTACCGCAATGCGCGAAGCGCCGTGCAGTACTTCGGCCTCCCCCGCGACCGCGTGTTCGAGGTGGGCATGCAGGTGGAGATCTGATCGAGCTCGTCGGGTGGGGGTGATGCCCGATGGCGGAGGCCGCCGGCCAATGGTTGAGTGGGGGCTCCGGGCACGACCGGCTGGAGGAGATCCCATGGACGATGCAACATCCCCGCAACCCCGTCGCCGCTGGCTGCGCTGGGTGCTCTGGGCGCTGGTGGCGGTGATGGCGGCAGCGGTGGCAGGTGTCGGCTGGTACGTGTCGGGCGAGATCATGGCCGGGCTGCGGGCGGCACCGGAACCCATCACCTACGACACCGACGTTCTCGCCGTGAACGACGGCGAGATCGTCCTCAGCGCCGGTGACGAGCCTTCCGCCCTTGCCGACCGTGACGCCTGGATGGGCCTTCGGTGGGAGGGAGGCTACGGACAGGTTGGCCCTGCCATCGCCTTCGGCGCGGAGACCGAGACCCGGCCGTTCGTTCTCCTCCAAGGCTCACCGCCCCCGATCGGCCCCTTGGTGGCCGATTTCGACACGTTTGCCTTCCCGCCCGATCCCTCCGTGCTCGGAGTCGAGGTTCAGACGGTGTCGTACCCCGCTCCGCTGGGACGGCTGGAGGCCTGGTACGTGCCGGGAAGTGGTTCGACCTGGATCGTGGCGGTGCACGGCCGCGGCGCCGACCGCACCGAGTTCCTCCGCCTGATCGAGGCGGCGGCTCCGCTCCGCTACCCGATGCTGGTGATCCGGTATCGCAACGACCCCGATGCACCGGCTGCCAACGACTCGTTGATTCTGGCCGGACAGGAAGAATGGCGGGACGTGGCCGCCGCCGTCGACCACGCCCTCGCCGAGGGCGCCACCGACGTGGTGGTCTACGGAGCCTCCATGGGAGGAGCTCTCACCCTCGGCTATGCGATGGAGGAGGAACGAGAGGTGATCCGGGGCCTCATCCTCGAGGCCCCGGCCGCCGACCTGCGGGAGATCGTGCGGCTGCGCTCGGGGGAGGCGCTGCCGGTGGGGGGCGTCATCGGCGACTCGCTGCTGGCGGTGGGGCGGGGTTTCGCCTGGCTACGCACCCGCCTCGACTTCGACACGGTCGACTACACCGCCCGGGCGGACGAGCTGCGGATGCCGGTGCTGATGTGGCATGGCACCGACGACACCACCGTCCCCTTCGCGATCGGCGAGGACCTGGCCGGCGCCCGCCCCGACCTGGTCGAGTTCCACCCGCTCCCGGACGCCGAGCACGTTCGTGCCTGGAACGAAGATCCCGCTGCCTACGCGGCGGTGTTGGAGGCGTACCTCGCCCGGTTGGGCCGCGCCCCATGAGCGCACCCCCGCCCTGTCGCCGCCGACCGATCTCCCCGGACGGGCCCGCCTAGGATCCGGCCGGTGGCATACGACCAAGGGCTGGCCGACGACATCCGGGCCCGTCTCGCCGAACGGCCCGGCCTCACCGAGAAGGAGATGTTCGGCGGGATCGCCTTCATGGTGAACGGCAACATGGCGGTCGGCGTGAGCGGCAACGAGCTGATGGTCCGGGTCGGCAAGGAACACCACGAGGAGGCGGTGGCCCGTCCCGGGGCCCGCATCTTCGACATGTCCGCCCGCCCGATGCGGGGCTGGGTGCTGGTCGGCCCGGAAGGATTCGCCACCGATGCCGAGCTGGCCGCCTGGATCGAGCGGGGAGTCGCCTACGCCGAGTCGCTTCCTGCCAAGTAGGGGAAACCGCCCGCCCGAAGACGACCACCGCCCGGGCAGGCCCGGGCGGTGCGGTGGAGGTGCGGGGAGTCGAACCCCGGTCCGCTGAGGTTTCGGCGCCGGCATCTCCGAGCGCAGCCGACGGCGAGCGTTTCGGAGCGGCGGGACTCCATCGGCTAGCTTCCCTCCGCCCTATCCGGAATGAGCTTGGGCCGCCGGTCCCGGACCCCGGCGACGGCACCCTACGTTACGACGCCCGATTCCGGCGGGGTAGGGAACCCTCCGGGAGGACGGGCTGCGTCAGTTAGGCAGCCAGTGCGAAGTTGTCTTCGGCACTTGTGGTTGTTCCGGCTCTTTAACGAGGACTCCGGAGACCTCGGCTCGCTTCCGTCGCTTCAACCCTCAACGTCGAAACCTGGTCACCCCCAAAGTGGTCGGCGAACGTCTACCGCCTCATCGTAACGCACCCGACCCCGCCCCTCTTCCGAGCGGTGCTCACCGCCGCCCGGTGGCCCGCTCGGCTCGGTCCATCTCCCGGCGCTGCTCCCGCTCCTTGATGGCCTGTCGCTTGTCGTAGCGGCGTTTGCCCCGGCCCAGGCCCAGCTCGATCTTGGCCCGACCCTCCTTGAAGTAGATGGTGAGAGGCACCAGGGTGAGGCCCTGTTCGGCGAGCTGGCCGGCCAGGCGATCGATCTCGCGGCGATGGAGAAGGAGCTTGCGGCTTCGCTCCGGATCGTGTCCACCCTCTCGGGCGAAGGAGTACGGGGCGATGTAGGCACCCTCCAGCCAGAGCTCGCCGTCACGGACGTGGGCGAAGGCGTCCTTCAGGTTCGCCCTTCCTTCCCGCAGGCTCTTCACCTCCGACCCCACCAACACCATTCCCGCCTCCACCGTCTCGACGATCTGATAGTCGTAGCGGGCCCGCCGGTTGGTGGTGACGATCTTCACGAACCGAGATAGCCCATCGGATCGACGGGCGTGCCGTTCTCGCGGGTCTCGAAGTGGACGTGGGGACCCGTGCAGAAGCCGGTGCAGCCGACGTAGCCGATCACGTCACCAGTGCCCACCTGCTGGCCGGGGGCCACCCCCACCGTGCTCTGGTGGGCATAGAGGGTCGACAGCCCACCCCCGTGGTCGATCACCACCGCGTTGCCGTAGCCCCCGTACGAC
>JBFGJL010000228.1:0-3853 GCA_041577235.1 Acidimicrobiia bacterium
CCGGGTCGCGCTTGTTGGTGATGTCCCACACGTTGATCGTGTCGGCGCTGGCGCACACCGCCTTGTTCACGCCGCCCAGGATCACCCCGGCGTCGTGGCAGCCGGTGCGGACCGCCGGGTCGGTCGGTCCTGCCAGCGGCTCCCGATGGATCAGCGCCGCCGCTCCCGGGTTGGCGAGCGGGACGGCGATCACGTCCATGAAGTCGCCCAGCGCGTCCTGTTGCGCCCGGGTGAGCCCGACACCGCACCCGCTGCTGCTGGAGGTGTTGCTGTAGACGATCAGGTCGTTCCCGTCGACACCGGCCGAGGTGGCGGTGTGCGAACCGCAGGGCAGCTCGAGCGACCCGAGCAGCTTCGGGTCGGCCGGGTTGCCGATGTCCCAGATGTGGACACCCTCGAAACCGGCCGGCACCATCGTGTCGCCACACACCCGGTCGACGGCCCGCTTGGTGTTCCAGGATCGAACCAGGATGTTGTCGTGCACCACGATGTCCCCCTGGTCCCCGTTACATCGGGGATGGGAGATCAGCTTGGGATTGCCGGGCGCCGAGATGTCGATCACCCGGAACCCGTCGTAGTTGCCCTGATAGGCGTACTTGCCCTGGAAGGCGAGGTCGGAGCTGATCACCCGCTGTCCGTCGGGCACCTCGAAGGTGGCCGGCTGTGGGCTGTGCCCGAGAGCGTGGATGTTCTTCGTGCTCGGGTTGGTCTTGTGGTCGGCCGCCGCCGGCACGGCCGGCAGCACCATCGTCAGACACGCTACGAACACGAGCAACGGACGTAGTCGCCGCATGGGTTCCCCTTTCGACGTCCTTCCCCCTTGAAGGGTCTGGCCGCTGAACCTACTCGCCCCGCACCCGTCGCGTCGGCCCGAGCGCCCCGAAGAGTTTTCGCGCACTCGGGCGGAGGTCTCTAGCGGGCCCGCCAGTCGAAATAGGCGTCGTCGTAGACGAACCTCCCCGCCTCCGGTGCCTGGTCGACGATCTTGGGGAGGCGCAGCCGGCGTGGCGAAGGGCAGGGACCGTCGAGGTGAGCGACCACCTCGTCGGCGAAGGAGGTGAGCATCCCTGCCGCCAGCGCCCGCTGCCCGGCTCCCAGCCCGCACCGGTTGGCGTCGGTGACCCGCCCCGACCAGGCCTGGATCTCCTCGACCAGCTCCAGGTCGCCCGCTCCCTCATCCAGGCGGGCGAACCGTTCGGCCAGCGCCGACGTGCCCAGCTTGCAGGGGGGACACTGCCCACACGACTCGGTGGCGAGGAACCGGGAGAGCACGGCCGCCGCCCCCACCGTGCAGGCGGTGTCGTCAAAGACGATCATCCCCCCCGAACCCAGGCCGGAGCCGGCCACCCGCATCGACTCGAAATCCATCGGCGTGTCGAGCTGTCGGCCGGGGAGGGGAGCGTTGGAGGCGCCGGGGAAGACCGCTCGCACCCGGCGGCCTTCGGCCAGGCCCTGTCCGGGTCCGTAGATCAGCCAGGACAGAGCAGTCCCCATCGGCAGCTCCACCACCGTCTCGTGGCGGACGTCTCCGCACACGGTGAACACCATGGTGCCGGGGCTGTCGGCCGTGCCGTAGGAGCGGAACCACTCTGGCCCCTCCCGCAAGATGTGGGGGACGTGGGCCAGAGTCTCGACGTTGTTCACCACCGTCGGGTTGGACAGATCGTCCGGCCCGATCGAGGCGGCGCCCACCCCGGCACTCATGGCAGTGTGGAGCCCCAGCAGGTAAGGCGGGTACCAGCGGGGCAGCGGCTCCCGCCCCTCGATCGCCTCCAGCAGCGCCTTCTCCTCGCCCAACAGATAGTCGTCGGGTCCGGTCACCACCCGGATCGGCACCTCCCCCAGCAGCCCCGCCCCCGCTAGCTCCGTGGCGGCCGTCTCCAGTCGGTCCAGCTCGAAGGCGTATTGCTCTTTGATGCCCAGATAGGCCTCGTCGGCGCCGACGGTGAAAGCGGCGATGGCCAGGCCCTCCAGCACCTGGTAGGGATTGGCCCGCAGCAGCGCCCGGTCCTTGAAGGTACCGGGCTCACCCTCGGCGGCGTTGGCCACCACGAATCGGCGCTGGCCCTCGGGGGCGCCGGTCACCCCCTGCCACTTGAGACCAGTGGGGAAGCCAGCGCCCCCCCTCCCCCGTAGTCCCGCCGCTCGCACCTGCTCGATGATGGTGGCCGGACCCAGCTCCTGCGCCCGCCGCAGACCCTCGCCGCCGCCGGCGGCCCGATAGGCGTCGACAGAAGCGATCGGATCGTCCGCCAGCAGGTAGCCGGGTCGAGTCGTGGTCATGCCGGCAACCTACTCGGCGGAGCCGGCGCCCGGCCACCGCGGTCCGGGCCGAAGCACCGGCAGGCGGAGTAGGTTGGGAGGCGGCGGTCGGAAGGGAGCCATCATGGCCACATACATCACCCTCGCCAGCTTCACCGGGCAGGGCATCACCAACATCAAGGAGAGCACCACCCGCCTCGACGCCGCCCGCAAGGCGCTGGCGCCGCTGGGAGTCGACATCAAGGCGTTCTACCTGACCATGGGCCGTTACGACCTGGTCAGCATCGTCGACGCCCCCGACGACGCCACGGCCGCCAAGGCCCTGCTCCTCATCGGGGCACAGGGGAACGTGAGCACCGAGACGCTGAAGGCGTTCGAGGAAGACGAGTACCGCGACATCATCGGCGCCCTCCCCTAGGCGGGAGCGGCCCGGTCAGGGGCGAACCGGTATCAACTCGCGGTGCTCGACTCGCCCGTCGGCGTGGAGGGCGAACCGTCCTTCGCCCCGGGCGTGGACCGGACTGCGGCTGGGCCAGGGCCACCCCCCGAACTGGGTGCGGCGGTAGTCGTCCACCGCCACCCGCAGCTCCTCGGCCGAGTTCATCACGAACGGGCCCAATTGGAACACCGGCGCCCCGATCGGCTGTCCCTGGAGGAGCAGGAACTCGGCCGGCCCACCCTGGTTGGAGAGCCGGACGACGGCATCGGATTGCAGGCGGGCACCGACCCCGGCGGCGATCCGGGCCGAGCCCACCACCACCTCCTCCCCGTCATGGCAGTGCAGCATGCGGTTGACGCTCTCGGCGGTGGCGGGTAGGTCCCATTCTGCTCCGGCCCCCAGCCGGATCAGCCAGATGGCCAGGTGGCTGTCCGGTCGGGACGCCCACGAGTCGGGGGGCGGCTGGGGAGCGCGGTGGTCGCCCAGTGCACCGGCAATCACGTCGATGCTCACGCCGGGGGCGGGAACGAACGTGGGGATCTCCTCCCCCCACAGCATGGCGAAATGGGCCGGCACCATCTTCGAAGCGGGCGGCAGGTTCAGCCAGATCTGGAACAGCTCGAGGGGATTGGGGCCGTCGGGGTCGAGGAGCGGGAACATCTCGGCGTGCATGATGCCGGCGCCGGTGGTGAGCCACTGGACGTCGCCCTGCCCGTAGCGGGCGGTTGCACCCAGCGAGTCGGAATGGTCCACGTACCCCCGCCGCACCACGGTCACCGTCTCGAAGCCGCGATGGGGGTGCTGGGGGAAGCCGGGCACCACGTCGCCGTGGTACATGCGCCAGCCGTCCTTGCCCTCGAAGTCCATGCCGATGTTACGGCCTGCCAGCGTCGCCGCCGGTCCCATCGCGTCGTTCCCCGCCGGGTACAGGTCCAGGTGGTGCACGCAGAACAGGAAAGGGTCGACGGTCGGCCACGGGAAGCCCAGCGGCAGGACGTTCAGGACCACGCTTTCGCTCACGCTCGGGCCTCGACCACGGAGGTGACGGGGTCGAGCGGCTACTCGCCGCTCGGGGTCCAGATGTTCTTGACCTGGGTGGCCTCGCGCAGGAACTCGGGGCCCTCGCCCGTGACGGGATCGAACCAGCCGCGC
>JBFGJL010000229.1:0-3828 GCA_041577235.1 Acidimicrobiia bacterium
CGGTCACCCGGGCCAGCCGGGCTGCGCCAACCCCGACCGCCACCGCCGCCAGCCCCACCAACAGCGGCAGCGGCCACCGCCCTTGGGAGAGAGAACTGGGCCGGGCCCAGGCCCACACCGCCGATCCGGCCACCGTGAGCAGCACCACCACCTGGAGGGCCGCGATCAGGCTCCACCAGCGGGCGGGCGACGGATGGGGAGCGGGTCCGCCGGCGGCCACGGCGGCGTCGATCGAACCGCGGATCTCTCCCTCCACCTCCGTTGCCCCGAACTCGGCCCGCATACGGGTCCCGAACGCTCCCCCCGCCTCGAAGGAGAGGTCGGTGATCAGCTGATCGAGACCGCTGACCGCCCCGTCGAACCATCCGCCCGGCGTCCACCGTCGGGCCACCCGAGCCATCTCCTCGTCGTCCTGGCGGGCGCCGAGTGCCCGTCCCAACCGAGACCGTCGCAGGGCCGCCAGCACGCGGGCCAGTGGCCCGCCCGCCTTGCGCCGCGCCAGGTTCCGGCCGGCCCGCTCGGCGGCTGTCGCCAGGCCGGGACCGGCCACCCCGTCGGCCAGTCGTCCGGCGGTTGCCATCCTCACCGGCTCCCACCGCCGGTCGAAATCCAGGCCGGCCGACGTCACCCCGGTCACCTCGGCCAAGCCGGTGGCCGTGGCCCGCAGATCGGCCGCCAGCTTCTCCACCGCGAGACGTTTGACGTCGGCCCATTCCTCCAAGTGCTGCGCCAGCCGCTGCACGTCCCGCGGTGGCCCATCGGGCGGGTCCGCCGCCAAGGCGAAGACGGTCGGATCGGAGATGCCGTCCTCCTGCAGCGCCTCCACCAGATCGGCCACCACCCGCTCCACCTCCCCGGCGGGGATCCGATCGATCTGGTTGAGGACGAACAGGAACTGGGATTGGTAACCGGCCAGTCTGGCCAGATAGTCGGCGTGGAGCACGCGGTCGTGGTACTTCTCCGGATCGACCACCCAGATGACCGCGTCGACCCGGGGGAGGAGGGCCTCCACCCTGGTCCGATGATCGGCCACGACCGAATCGACATCGGGCAGGTCCAACACCACCAGCTCGGGATACCGCTCCTGACCGATGCGATCGTCGACCCCCAGGTCGTCGAGGAGTCGGACGATGCCCGGTTCCGGCTGCGCCGGCACCCAGGCCAGTGGCCGGTCGGTGGTGGGGCGGACCGCCCCGGTGGGTGCCACCTCCTCCCCGGCCAAGGCGTTGAGCAGGCTCGACTTGCCGGACCCGGTGCCGCCGGCCAGGGCGACGACCACCGTCGCGCCCAGGAAACCGGTGCGACGGCGGGCGTCCCGGGCCGTGCCGGCATAGGGGGACACCGCCTCCTCGCCCACCAGGTCGGCCGCCCTCGCCACCGCCAGATCCAGCAGGTCGAGGGCGGCAGCAGGGTCACGCACCGTAGAACTCCTCGGCCCGGTCCGCCACCAGCTCGGCTCCTGCCTCCAGCCGCTCACAGGAACCCTCCACCGGCCGCACCGACGTCAGCAGCTGCTCGAAACGGGCTCCGTCGCGGCGAACCACCACCGCCATCCGGCCGGCCAGCTGTCTGCGGGCCCGCTCGATCAGCGAGCGGGCCGCCGCCGATCCAAACACGTGCTCCAGGATCTTCTGCTGGGCGGCGGCGGCGCCGGCGGCCACCCCCACCTCGGCCCCGGTGAGTCCTCCGGTCTGGAGAAACACGGTCACCAGCAACACCACCGCCACCGCGTTGACACCGTACGAGGCGGCCTGCGCCCAGCGCCGCTTTCCCTCGCCTTCCTGCCGGATCATGTCGGTGATCTCGGCCATCCAGTCGGCGAACGAGCTCTCGGCCAGCTCGCCGGTGGCGCGGTCGTGCCGCCACAGCTTCCCTTCTCGCACGCCGGCCAGCAACAGTCGGCCGGTGGGGTGCGCCTCCCAGGCGCTGGCGGCGGCCTGGGCGGCGGCGTCGGCCCTGCGCGCCACGGTGGCGGCCAGCTCGTCTCCGGCTTGGACGCCGATCTCCCGGGTGACGGGTCGTCCCCCGAAAACCCGCCTCACCCATTCCCGCACCCGGCCGGCCCCTTCTCCCACCGCCTTGAGTAGCTCGCCGGCGCCGATGAAGTCCTGCCAGCGGGCCAGCACCTCCTGGCGGATGAGGTTGCCGTCGAACAGTGCCTTGCCCAGCGCCTCGACCTGCTCTTCGTAGGGACGCCGGGCGAGGTCGGCGAGGTGCTCCGCCACCGCCGCCGTGTCGGCGCAGTCGGCGGCCAGCCGGCGAGCTTCCGCCACCGCTTCTCGGACGGCCCCGCGGGTGGCTCGAGTCACCACCCGGCGGCGTTCGGCCGGGTCGGCCAGCAAGGCCAGACGCCCGGTCAGCTCGTCCACCGCCGGCGGGGGGAGCCCCCCGTGCTCGGGTGAGACCGACTGCTCCTCGATGGTGATGATCTCGTCCTTCAGCCCGCGGCCGGCCAGCAGCCGCGAGTAGTCGGCGGTGGTGATGGCGCTCCGGTCGGACAGCCGATTCATCACGAAGATCAGCGGGAGGTCGCGCCGGCGGGCGGCATCGAGGAACTCCCAAGGAACCGCGTCCGCATAACGCTGGGCACTGGTGACGAAGACGCACAGATCGGCGACCGCCAGCAACTGCTCGGTCATGGTGCGGTGATCCTCGTAGACCGAATCGAAGTCGGGAGCGTCGATCACCGTGAGATGTCGCAGCTGTTCGTGCTCCGTCGCCACCACCTCCATCGGGTGGGTGGCTTCGGGTGCCTCGCCGAAGCCCTCCAGGAAACCCTCCCGGTAACGATCGGCGTGGCTGGTGTGGCACCAGACGACCGGGGCGCGGGTGGTGGGCCGGAGTACCCCCGGCTCGCTGATGCGGGCCTGGGCGAGGCTGTTGACCAGGGTGGACTTCCCACTGCCGGTCGAGCCAACCACCACCGCCACCACCGGTGCCTCCAGGTCGCCGAGGCGGGCGAGCAGGTATTCGTGGATGGTCCACACGAGGCGGTCGCGTCGTTTTCGACGGTCGGCCTGCTCGGGGGTAGGAAGGTCGAAGCCGATCGATTCCACCAGCTCGGCGAGACCGTCGAGCGCCGCCCGCAGGGCGGCGACGGGAGCGATGACCGAACTCATTGCGGGCGGATTGTGGCACACGGTGTGGTGGCCGCCGGCACTCCCACCGGGGCGAGCGAGCCCGAATTCTGTCACCGGCCGTCGGTACGGTGGCCCCATGACGATCACGCTGCGAGACGAAGTAGTCACGGTGGAGGGCCTCCAGACCGAGGACCAGGCGCTGGTCCAGCTGCTGCGAAGTCACGACCGGGAGGAATGGCCGTCGCTGGTCGAGCGAGCCCTGGCGGTCGGTGCCCGCGGGTTGCTCACCGCCGGGCTGGGCTTCGACGTTTCCCAGCTCGACGCCCAGGTGCGACGGTCGCTGCGCGACGTCACCGAGGAGAGCCGTCGTCGGGTCGAGGAGATCCTGGAAGAGGCCTCCCGCCGTTTCGCCGTCACCTTCGATCCAGATCAACGCACCTCGACGATCGCCCGGGCGCTGGGCGAGCTGGCCCTGTGGCGGGAAGGTCTGCGAGACGGGGTCGACCCGGACGTCAGCGGCAGCCACACCGGCCGGTTCCTCGACCGCCTCGGTGAGGTGCTGGGCCCGGGGGGGCTGCTGGAGGAGCGTCTCCAGGCTGCCCTCGACCCGGAGAGCGACGCCTCCGGGTTGGCCCGGCTGGCCCGGGTCGTCGACACCCGCCTGACCGAGCTGCGGGACATGCTGATGGTCCAGCAGGGACGGGTGGAGGAAGCCGAACGCGGCACCCGCAAGGGCTTCACCTTCGAA
>JBFGJL010000230.1:0-3793 GCA_041577235.1 Acidimicrobiia bacterium
GAACTTCTCCTCCCAGGTCAGGGCGTTGCGGCCGTTGACCTGCGCCCAGCCGGTGATGCCCGGCTTCACCTCGTGCCGTCGCATCTGAGTGGGGGTGTAGCGGTCGAGGTACTCCGGCAGCAGGGGGCGTGGTCCTACCAGCGACATCTCGCCCCGGATGACGTTGATCAGCTCGGGGAGCTCGTCGAGGCTGCTGGCGCGCAGCCATGATCCGAGGCGGGTGATCCGCTGGTCGTCGGGGACCCTCCGTCCTTCCTGGTCGAAGGGCTCACCGGCCATGGTCCGGAACTTGTACATCACGAACAGCCGGCCGTGATGGCCCGGGCGGGTCGACCGGAAGAGGACCGGCGAACCCATCTGGACCCGCACTGCCACCGCGATGGCGGCCATGGGGAGGGCCAGCACCGCCGCCGCCGCCGCCACCACCACCAGGTCGAGTAGTCGCTTCGCCGCCGCCCCGATCATCGCCGGCCCTGCGGACGATCGCGGCGAACCCTCACGATCCGCTCCGCACCAGATCGGCGATCTCTTCGGCGTGCTGGTGGATGCCGACGAAGGCGTCGCACACCCGCTCGGCATGATCGAAAGGGAGATGGCTCCACATCGGAAGGCTGATGACCCGGTCGCCCAGCGCCTCGGTGGTGGGAAGCGAGCTGGGTGGGAGGTCTCGATAGGCGGCCTGGAGATGGACCGGCGGCGAGTAGTAGCGGCGGGTCTCGATCCCCTCGGCTCGCAGGGCGGCGTCGCAGGCGTCGCGATCGCATCCGAACTGGTCGGCCTCCACGGTGACGGTGAAGTCCTTGTAGGAGCTGCGGGAGCCGGCCGGAACCCCCTGGAAGGAGATCCCGGGAAGGGCGCCCAACGCCTCTCGGTAACGCTCCGCCATCAGGTTGCGGTGGGCGACGCGCTCCTCCAGATTATCGAGGGAACCCAGCGCCACCACTGCGTGGAGCTCGGACAGGCGGGCGTTCAGCCCGGCGAACCTGGTGTCGTAGTCGCCCGGGTTGCCGTAGTTGCGCGCCCATCGCAACTGCTCGGCCAGGGCGGCGTCATCGGTGGTGATCAATCCCCCCTCCGCCCCGCTCAGCACCTTGGTCGGGGTGAGGCTGAACACCTCCGCCGTCCCGAAGCGGCCCACCGGCACCGTGTCTCCCCCCACCTCGACCAGCGAGCCGGCCCCATGGGCGGCGTCGAACATCAGGCGGGCGCCGAGCGCCTCCGCCGCCTTCTCCAGGCCGAGAGGGTCGGCCACCACGCCCGACACGTGCACGGCGATGATCAGGTCCGGTTCGGAGCGGATCTGATCGGCGGTGAGCGTCCAGGTGTCGGGGTCACAGTCGGCGAAGGTGACGGTGGCCCCGTTCCAGCGAGCGGCGTGGGCGGTGGCCGAGAAGGTGAAGGAGGGCACCAACACCTCCCCACCGGGAGCGATCGCCTGTACGACCATCATCAGCCCGACCGTGCACGACGAGACGGCCACGCAGTGATTCACTCCGGTCAGGGCCGCGAATCTCTCTTCCAGTGCCCGCACCCTGGGTCCGTCGGTCAGCATGCCGCTGTCCAGTACCGCCCGCAGCTCCTCTTGCAGCCGAGCCGGGTCTTCGATGGTGGGCCGGGCAAAGGGGACCGTTCCTCCGGCGGCGGCACCGGTGAGGATGGCGGGTCGGGCGGTCATACGGTCTCCTTTGCGCTCACGAGGACGGGGGTCTCATCGGGCGGAGCGGCCGGCTCGGCCCGGGGGATCTCGTCGAACCCGGCTCCCACCAACAGCGCCACCAGGAACTGGATCACCTGGGAACGCTGGCGGGCCACGATGCCCAGGTTGAGGACCACGCTGAAGGCGATCACGAACCCGAAGACGTACACCAAGGCGTACATCAGCATCGGGCTGTTTCGGATCCGGGGGAGGTTCTTGAGCAAGCGGGGGAGCCGCCACAGCGCCAACCCCAGGAGGGCAGTGCCCTCCAGGGCGCTGAGCAGCTGGGGCGAACCGTCGGCCTCGTAGATGAGCGGGCGGAACAAGACCCGGATCAACGCACCCGGGATGTCCCGCACACTGCCGACGGCGCCGGCGTCGACCGCCGAGCCTCCCTGGCTGGTCCGCTGGGCCTGCTCGGCGACGAAGTCGTCGACGCTCTCCTGGGTGAACTGAACCCCGATGGTCTGGGTGACCGCCCAGAAGGCGGCACCGGCCAGGACGACGGCCGCGGCCGTCCCCGTGATCCGCAGCAATGGGCGGGCTCTCCGGCCCCGGCCCTGCCGGCGGCTGGCCATGACCACGATCACGAACGAACCGGTCAGCAGAGCCACGATGTGGGCCCGGATGGCGCCGGCCAGGGCCAAGCTACCCAGCACCATCAGCAGCGGCCACAGTCGAAAGCGCTGGAGCAGCATGCTGATGCCGAGGGTGGCCACGCCGATGCACAGCACCATGAGGGCGTCCTTGCCGACGCTCGATGGCCAGAAGAGCATGGTGGGCATGAACAACAGGAGGACTGCGAACAGCTTGAGGCGGAGGCTGGGGATGGAGGGACGGAATGCCGCGTAGAAGGCGAGCTGACCCACGAAGGCGAGGGTGGCGAAGAGGAAGAAGCCGCTCAGCATCGACGGCGTGTAGGGGACGTACACGAGGGAGGTGACCGCCCCCGCCACCCTCGTTCCCAGCGAGCCGGTGAGCTCGGTGATGTCGGGCACCTGGAAAGATCGCCAGACCGGAGCCCAGCGCACCGCCGCCCCGTGGTACCCGACGGCGTCGCCGACCCCTCCGTACACGACCTGCAGCACCCCGTACCTGACCACCGAGCCCAGGATCTTGGCGACGTAGGCAGCCACCACCAGCTTCGGGAGCCACTTCTCGTCCAGGGGGGAGGCGATGGCTCGCGCTAGCCAGATGACCGGAAAGAGCAGCACCAGGGCGACCAGCACCGGCTCGACCGAGATGCCCAGTCCGACTCCAACCCCGGCGGCGATCGCCAGCAGCGCGCCGATCACCCACCATCCCAGGTCCCGTGTCACAGCAACTCCAAGTCACTCAGAGCCAGGTCCCATGATCGCATCGAAGTCGGGTCGACCGCCAGGGGCCGCAGGGGCCGGGCCATCAGGAACAAGGCGGAGACGCCAGGGACCGGCACGAGGCCGGCCCGGGTGGCTGCGCGCCGTTCCGGACTGCCGGGCGAGAACCAAGCCGCCAGGTACTGGGCGCGAGCAGCTCGGGCCGCGCGGCGGATGGCGGCGTCTCCCCTCGAGCCGAACACGTCCGACACCACCAGCTCCCGTCGCCCGGCCCGATAGTTGGGCCGGACGATCGCCTCTCCTCCTTCGGTGTCGACCAGGGCGTACTCAGCGGTGGGATGACGGCGAAACCGCCAGTCCAGGTAGGCAGTGGTGCGAGGCGTACGGAGGCCGCGGCCGGGGCGATCGGGGATCGTCCACCCTTCCGGAACTGCCACCGCCGGATCGAGGAAGTCGCCGATTCGGGGCAGGGGCGGGCTGGCGAGGCGGCCGGAGAGCAGTCGCCAGGAGGGCCGCACCAAAACCCCCACCTTCCCCACCCCGCTCCAACCCATCTTGTAGTACCCGGCCCCCGAGGCGGGGTTGGGGGTGTTGAACACCAAGTCGACCCCGTCCTCGCGGGCGGCCTCGACCGCCTGCTCGGTGAGGCGGCGGAAGATTCCCCGCCGCTGGAAGTCGGGATGGGTGGCGGTGTCGACCGGGCGGACGCATCGCAGGGCGGTCCCGTCGGGAGCGCCCAGCTCCCAACGCATGAAGGCGCGAAACCCGGCCACCCGGCCCC